>CAMFLX010000073.1 GCA_945957555.1 uncultured Cytophagales bacterium | reverse complement strand
GTTCTATTTCGCTCACACCGGCAGGGGAGATTTTGCTACGTCATGCGGAGCAGATCTTTAAAATGTATGGTCTGTTGGATCAGGAGCTTGCGCAATTACGAGGTATAGACAGCGGCATCATTCGCATAGGGGCAAGTACCACTTTGGCGCAATATGTACTACCCCGTATTTTGGCGCTGTTTAAGAAGACCCATCCTGCTGTAGACGTAAACCTTATACATGGCAACAGCGAGTTTATAGAGCAACAAATAATTGGTGAAAAGATTGATATTGCCTTAGTGGAAGGAATCTCCCACCATCCACAAATCAACTATGAGCCCTTTGTGAAGGACGAGATCGTATTGGTGGCGAGGTCCAACAATAAATTCCTCTCTAAAAATGAGATCAAGCCAGAGCAGCTACCTACAATTCCGCTAATATTGCGTGAACAAGGCTCAGGAACACTTGATGTAATTTATAACGAACTATCTAAAGTACAAATTCACCCTAAAGACTTGAAAGTGGAACTTCATCTCGACAGCACTGAAAGCATTAAGGGCTATCTATTGTACGCAGATTGTGCCGCATTTTTATCGATCCATTCCATTACCACAGAACTCCAGCAAAACCAGTTGGGCATTGTAGACATTAAAGGCGTGGATATCTATAGAACCTTTCAGTTTATACAGTTGCATGGTCAGGTGTCCAAGCTTTCCGACCTGTTTAGACGCTTCTGTCTCAATCATTATAACTTTAAGTAATGATCTATAAGATATAGTCATTCGGATTTTATGATCTTTTTGTAGAGTTTTGTGCCATACAAAATTTAAAAGATAAGGATATGGCCATAATGATCACTAGCGAATGTATCAACTGTGGGGCTTGCGAACCAGAATGTCCCAATACTGCCATTTATGAAAATGGTGCTACTTGGAAGTGGTCCGATGGTACCACCCTAACGGAGCTAGAGCTCGAAGATGGAACCATATTGGATGCCAAAACAGCGAATGAACCCATAAATATAGAGGTGTTCTACATAGTGCCAGACAAGTGTACCGAATGTATTGGTTTTCACGAAGAACCTCAGTGTGCTGCTGTGTGTCCCGTGGACTGCTGTGTGCCCGATCCTGACTATGTGGAAAGTCAAGAAACCTTACTGGCTAAGAAAGAATGGCTACATGCCTCTTAAAGAATACAATAACAATAGTTTTAAAGCTTAAAAAGTATATTTAGGTGAATTAAGGCTCCGCTACTGGTGGAGCCTTAATGTTTATAAAGAATGCGATTTGTTTTAAGCTAATGAAAGGATAACAAGACTTTATACACAGGATTTGGGTGTATGTATTATTTCCTATGCTTTGTAAATAAAACTGCTCTATTTACTCCCGAATAAGAGCGCATGTTGTGCTTTTGTTTTTTATGCTTCTGAAATCTATCCTCTCATAACTTTAGGTAATCAAGGATCATATATAGTGATTGGACATTGAGCACAGATAGCTGCATCTTTGTGTCATGATCACGGCGGCTAAAGGCTTAAGTGTTTAAAAACAAAATGACTAGTTTATGATACACACAGATATTTGCATTATCGGAGCGGGGCCTGTAGGCCTGTTTAGCGTGTTTGAAGCAGGATTGTTAAAAATGCGTTGTCACTTGATCGATGTATTGCCACAAGTAGGAGGACAGTTGTCTGAAATTTATCCTCAAAAGCCTATATATGATATTCCAGGTTATCCGAGTATCAAGGCTCAAGAGCTTGTAGACAATTTGATGGCTCAGATTGCTCCTTTCAAACCAACTTTCACGCTCGGAGAGCGGGTAGAGGCAATCAACAAACAAGAGGATGGCTCTTTGATCGTAAGGACAGCCGATGAAACTGCTGTGCATTGTCAAGTGGTGGTTATTGCAGGCGGTTTAGGATGTTTTGAGCCCCGTAAGCCAGAGATCGTAGGTTTGGAAGATTTTGAGGGACGTGGTGTAGCATATTGGGTAAAGCATCCTGAGCAATACCGTGGTAAAGAGATCGTGATTGCAGGTGGTGGTGATTCTGCCTTGGATTGGACCATCTATTTGGCTGATATCGCTCAAAAAACTACTTTAATTCACAGGGGTGAGACTTTCAGGGGCGCACCTGATTCTGCAGAGAAAGTGTTTGACTTAGCCACTCAGGGCAAAATCAACCTTGTGTTGCAATCTAACGTCGTGAGTTTACATGGCAACGGGCACTTGCAGAGTTTGGTGGTAGCTGGGCAGCACAAGAATACAAGTAGCATCAAGGCGGATTATTTTATTCCATTATTTGGTTTGAGTCCTAAGTTGGGGCCTATCACAGACTGGGGGCTGAATATTCACAAATCTGCTATAGAAGTTAATACCTTGGACTACAGTACTGGAGTAGAGCGGATCTATGCCATAGGAGATATCAACACATATCCAGGTAAACTCAAGCTCATTCTTACTGGGTTTCACGAAGCGGCTATGATGTGCCAAAGTGCTTTTAAATATGTGTACCCAGACCAACACCTCAGCTTTAAATATACAACAGTAAACGGCGTAAATGCTTTCTAGTCATGATACGGGTTACCATAGAAGATCGCAATGGAGAAAGACAGGCCTTGGAGATCCCTGAGGGCATCAGTTTAAGTTTGATGGAGCTACTTAAGGCTTCAGAATATCATGTATTGGCCACCTGTGGGGGTATGGCTCTTTGTGCTACCTGTCATGTGGAGGTATTGGAAGGGGGGCAGGCTTTGCCACCTGTGAGTGATGCCGAGCTAGATATTCTAGATACATTACCAGATGCCAGCAGCAAGAGTCGCTTGGCTTGCCAACTCAGGGTGGACGAGAGCCTCAACAATACGATATTTAAGATAAGAGGGGAAGAGTAGAGAGTTAACGGTTGACAGTTAATGGTTTACAGCAAATAGGGAGTGTTTTGCCTCGGTCTGTGAAGTACAGATTATTCACCAATACTTGTCGGCTTGAATTCATTGCATTGGGAGTGAATTATTTGCAATACATATTACAAATGTGTTTTAAATAATTTATTTTTATGAAAAAATAAATCATGGCACTTGCAAATATTTTTAGTAAAACTGTTTCTGAGGCGATCATTGAAAGGATCAATCAACTTAAGGCTGATACACCAGCACAATGGGGAAAAATGAATGTTTCTCAAATGCTGGCACATTGCTGTGTCACTTATGAAATGGTTTATGAAGACAAATACCCGAAGCCAAATGCTTTTATGAAGTTTATCCTGAAGGCAATGGTGAAGAACAAAGTCGTGAACGAAAAGCCTTATCAGCCTGGTGGGCCTACAGCTCCCCAATTCATTATAAAGGGAGACAAGGACTTTGAAATAGAGAAAGCACGCCTTATCGGTTTTGTACAGAGGACGCAAGAATTAGGTGGGTCTTACTTTGATCAGAAAGAATCCCATTCTTTTGGTAAACTGAGTATTGACGAGTGGAACAATATGTTTTACAAGCATCTTGACCATCATTTGAAGCAGTTTGGTAAATGATAGTTCCCAAAGAGGTATGATGGCAAGAAACCAAGGGCTGAAAGCCCGAATGGTTATAAAAATGGGCACCTTAAAGGAGGAGGCATTGAAGGGTGACCGTGTAATATGCCACCCTTTAACGTCTCATTTATTTTGGTGAATCACTGTTCATTTGTTCAGTTTCTCATTTTCTTGCCAAACCGATACCTAGAGTGATGAGGCCTATGAGCAGACTTAAAATACCGAAATAGAGAATGAAGATGCCTTGGTTAGGCTTTGTAACACCTTGTCCTATGGCTGCGGCAAAGAATCCGCTGCTGATGAATATTGCGGCTATGGGAAATGAGAGCCTTGTCGCCCATTGCCAAAAAACAGTGAGTTTGGTGGCATCTACCAGAGTTTGAATCTGTAATGCCAATAAAACCAATACCCCGGCATGTGCGTGACCTGCCCTAAACATGGATTTTTGAAAATCAGTAAGTGCAAAGTGGTCTTGTTGACCACTCATAACTGAAAGTAGGAAATAACCACCATATATAATGGACGGAACAGACCATAAGATATACGCCGTCATGAGTTTACTTGCTCTAGTCATGGTATCATTGTTTGGAAGTACTTGGTGCTGATGTTAAGTGTCCTTTTGTATAGAAAAAGGCTTTCTCTTCATTCTTCATAAAAGGGGTTTCGGTATTGCCTTTTTTCTTAAATAATAGAACTGTTTCTTCAAGTATTCCCTCTTCGTATTTGTAAGTTTGAGTAATCCTTATGTGGTCATAAGGAGCCAAAGAACTGATACCTTCTACTTTGAATTCGATACTTTGACTACGGTATTCCAAATCACTAATTCCTGTACCAGTGCCCAATGATGAATTTAAAACAGATGCGTACTTGCTATCTTTTAATAGGAATGTTAAGTCAAAGTACATAGTTTGGTTTCGTTCTCCTGCCTTTCCATCATATTCTGGGTGTATTCGTTGAAGTGTTTTAACCGATTTCCATTGTTCTTTGTATCGTTTTTGGATTACATTGAACTGATAGTCATAGTTTTCAGCCCTTTGCCAGCTTTGATCTACAAATCGGTAGGCTTTGCTACTACCATTCCAAATGATTGTGTATGTATCTTCTACGAGCAATTGCTTGCTCATAGGAATGATAGCCTTATCGGCAGAGGCGCATCCGCTGAATCCTAATAGGACGCTGCCAGAAAGAAGAATGAGTGTTTGTTTCATTTTGTGGTAAATAATTGTACTCCACAAAATTGATAATAAGTGTGGGCTTGAAAATTGACAAATGTTACAATCGATTCTTTGTGCCTATTTTTTTGCGCAATCGGCTTAGGCTCTCACGTTCAAGTCCTAAATAGGAAGCGATATGATATAAGGGGACCCTTTCTATAAGGTGCGGCTCGTTGTCGAGCAGTTGTAGGTAGCGTTGCTCTCCATTGAGGAAAAGAAAGCTTTCTACACGTTGTGAAGTAAGCTTAAAGGCATGCTCTGCCATGATCCTTCCAAACCTTTCCCAGTTATGAGAGAGGTTGTAGGCGTTTTGTAGGGTGTGGAGGTTGAAAGTCACGATCTCTACGTCCTCAAGTGCTTGTATGGTATACCGACTTGGTTTTTGTTGGATAAAACTGTCGTAGTCTACCACAAATTGGTTTTCAAAAACAAAGTGTGTATTGATCTCTTTATCTTCTGATAAATAGAAAGTTCTGAAACTTCCCGAGTTGATAAAACCGATTTCTCTACAGGTGTTTTCAGCCAGAAGAAAGTATTCTTTAGCCTTTAAGGTTTTGGTTTTAAGGGATGATTCGAATATGGCACAGTCTTGCTCTGTAAGTGCAGAAACTTGGGTGAGCCATGCCTTGAATTTTGGGAAATTACTCATGAATGTTTCTGTCCGAAGGATTCTTACCAGTTATTTGCTATGCTGACAAATATAGGAAATAAAAAGAGTCGTCAATAAGTTTGATAATTGATTCTGAAAACAATTACTTCGACTTACTGTTATACTTCATATTATAATCAATCTCAAAACATAAATAGTGTGTCTTATGGATCAGTTACAATTAAAAGGAAAGTGGAACGAAATCAAAGGGAAGATTAAGCAAGCTTATGGCGATCTTACAGACGATGATTTGAAGTACAGTGAGGGCCAAGACGATGAACTCTTGGGTAAACTGCAACAAAAAACAGGCAAAAAACGCAAGGAATTAGTTGAATGGATCAATAGCTTGTAAGGATCTAAGTTTAAGAGAAAACTGTTTAGGGGTCTACTTGGTTTTTACTAAGTAGACTCTTGGCAATTAAACGAATATAATAGGTATGAAAAGCTTTTGGTTTAGGTTATTGGTGTTTTTGCTGTTGAACTTTGGTGCCTTGGCATTGGGGGCAATCTTTACAAATGATGGGGTGACTTCTGACTGGTACCAGCAGCTTCATAAAGCTCCATGGACGCCACCAGGCTTTGTGTTCGGTTTGGCGTGGACAACCATTATGATTTGTTTTAGTTTTTTTATGGCCTACATTACAGATGACCTGAGTAATAAGATTCGTGTGAAGATCTATCTTATCTATGCAATTCAGTGGTTTTTAAACGTACTCTGGAATCCTACCTTCTTTTACCTTCATGAGGTCTTTATGGCACTATTTATCATTTCATTATTGTGTGTGGTGATCTGTTATTTTCTTTATGAAGGAATTAAGAGGTCAAGAATGTATGGTCTGTTGGTTTTGCCTTACTTTGTTTGGCTTCTTATAGCCATTTCGTTGAATTGTTATATTTGGATGGTTAATGGTATTTAGGCCATTTAGTGTCATAACAGACTTTAACGGGCTATTAGTATACTAGTGAGCTCATTATGAACTTATCAAACAAGGATACTGTTTATGGTAGCAGTACATATCTGTAGGCCTTAAGGCATAGATCTATGTGAACTCTTTCTCGAAAGAATGAATAATAAATTGACTTTGGTCGTAATTATGCCTACATTCGAAACCTTTTAATAAATTCACACATTGACATTTAACGATTTTAAATTCGATTCTCAGCTAGTGGAGGGATTATCCTCTATGGGCTTCTCTCAGCCTACCCCCATACAAGAGCAAGCGATTCCAATTATTCTTGAAGGGAAAGACTTAATCGCCTGTGCTCAAACAGGAACGGGGAAAACGGCTGCCTATATTCTACCTATCTTACATAAGATCATCAATACAGAAAATAGGCATCTGAACACATTGGTACTGGCTCCTACACGTGAGCTTGCCATTCAGATCGATCAGCAGGTAGAAGGCTTCTCTTATTTCATAGATGTAAGCTCTATTCCTGTGTACGGCGGCAGCGATGGCAACGTATGGGTACAGCAAAAGAAGGCCCTAAACGAAGGTGCAGCCATTGTGATTGCGACACCAGGTCGTTTGATAGCCCTGTTGCAGTCTGGCGACGTAAAGTTTGACCATTTGCAGCATTTGGTTTTGGATGAGGCTGACAGAATGCTCGACATGGGCTTTTTTGATGATTTGGTAAAGATCATCAGCTATTTACCAGTAGTGCGCCAAACGATTTTGTTCTCGGCCACCATGCCTCCTAAGATCAGGACATTGGCTAACAAGATCCTCAAGGATCCTGCTACTGTAAATATTGCGATCTCTAAACCCGCAGAGGGTATATTGCAACAAGCTTATGTAGTGTACGATACGCAGAAGTTTCCTATTCTGAAAATGATTCTTTCTAATGAAGAGTACAGTAGCGTGATTGTATTTGCATCTTCTAAGGAAAACGTGAAGAACCTAGAGCGTGAAATGAAAAGAGCGGGCATGTCTGCCAAAGGCTTTTCATCCGATCTGGATCAGTCGGAGCGTGAAAGTATCATGAGGGAGTTCAAGGCGAGACAACTACGTATCTTGATCGGTACCGATATCTTGTCTAGAGGAATTGATATAGATGGGATCAGCTTGGTGGTCAACTACGACGCTCCTCCTGATCCAGAAGATTACATACACCGTATTGGTCGTACAGCGAGGGCTTCTACTACAGGTACTGCGATTACATTCATCAATGAAAAGGATCAGGTGAAGTTTAACAGCATTGAAAACCTGATTGGTTCAGAAGTGCCTAAGCTGGAGATCCCAGAAGAGTTTGGCAAGGGACCCGTGTATCATACAGATGCAAGAAGACGCCCTGCGCCAACACGTAACAAATATCCCAATCCTCATAAAACGACTCCTTCCAATAATCCTACTGGTACAGGCGGGGAGAAAAAGAAGAAGTTTTGGAACAATAAGAGAAAGACTGGGGATAAGTAATACAGCTTCATGCTCATCAAAAATATAAGGGAAGCGCTTGATGAAAGTGCTTCCCTTTTTTATGAATGACTAAAATTAATGATTTTATTCTATTCCCAATTCTGTAGATAGCATCCTGCAGACAGCATTGCCGTATTTCCATTTTGGAGGTACCATCCTGCAGACAGCATTACCCTACTTCTCGTTTTGAAGGTACCATCCTGCAGGCAGCATTACCCTACTTCTCGTTTTGGAGGTACCATCCTGCAGACAGCATTGCCTTACTTCTCGTTTTGAAGGTACCATCCTGCAGGCAACATTGCCCTATCCCCAATTCTGGAGGTACTATCCTGTAGACAACATTGCCCTATTTCCAATTTTGGAGGTACCATACCCAAGAGCCACTTGCCCTAGTTCCAATTTCTGATAGAACATACCTAAACGTTTCATAAACTCAACACCCAAAACTCAAAACCTAACACTTAAAGAATATATCTCGTCATGTCTTTGTTTTTGACCAAGCCTGAAAGACGCTCTGAGACCAGTTCTTTGGTGATCACAATGTGGGAATTACGTGGAATCAAATCAGGCACATCAAACAGGATTTCGTTGAGCAGGTGGCTCATCACCGTATGCAGTCTACGCGCGCCTATGTTTTCAATCTCACTGTTTACCTCCAGAGTGGTTTCTGCAATGGCGTCGAGGGCATCATCGTTGAAACTAAGGTCTACCTCTTCTGCTTTGAGCAAAGCTTGATATTGTTTGGTCAAGGCATTTTTAGGTTCCTTGAGGATCCTGTAAAAATCATTCTTCACCAGCTTCTCTAGTTCTACACGAATCGGGAACCTACCCTGTAATTCTGGAATAAGATCGGAAGGTTTGCTCACGTGGAATGCGCCTGCTGCAATGAACAAAATGTGTTGGGTGTTCACGATACCGTACTTGGTGTTTACCAAGCTACCTTCTACGATCGGCAACAGATCGCGCTGTACCCCTTCACGACTTACATCAGCTCCGCCAGAAGCACTGCCTGATCTGGCGATTTTGTCGATCTCATCTATGAAGATAATGCCAGCGTTTTCAGCACGTTTGATTGCTTCCTCTTTGACCTCTTCCATGTCTATGAGTTTCGCGGCCTCCTCTTCAAGCAATATCTTGCGGGCTTCCTCTATACTTACTTTTCTTTTCTTGGTCTTTTTAGGAGCGATATTGCTCAGCATGTCTTGGATACCCTGTAGTGCGTTTTCATCGATACCCATAGGTCCTCCGATAACGCCTACATTAGGGCCACCAGAGGCCTGAACATCTATTTCGATCTTTCTGTCATTGAGTTCTCCGTTTTTGATCTTTTCCCTGAAGCGTTCGCGGGTTCTTTCGTTTAGCTCTTGGTCACTGCTAGGGGTGCCATTATTGCCTTTCTCTCCAAAACCTTGAATCTCAAAAGCATTTTTGTGGGTTTCGGGTTGTTTGATAGGAGGAACCACATAGTTGAGTATGATCTCATCCACAGCTTCTTGTGCCTTTTCTTTAACAGCCTCTTTACGTTGTGTTTTCACAAGGTTGATGGCTTGCTCGGCGAGGTCTCTTACCATGCTTTCCACATCGCGCCCTACATAGCCCACTTCGGTGAACTTGGAAGCTTCTACTTTGATGAAAGGCGCATCGGCCAAGATGGCCAGTCGTCGGGCGATCTCAGTTTTACCTACACCAGTGCTACCGATCATTAATATGTTGTTGGGAGAAATCTCTTTTTGCATCTCAAGAGGAACATTCATGCGTCTCCAACGATTCCTGAGGGCGATAGCCACTGTTTTCTTGGCATTAGCTTGGCCTATGATGTATTGATCGAGCTCAGCCACGATCTGCCTTGTGGTCAAATAATTGTTGTCCATTTATATTAAATCCGTAAGTTCGTCGTCTGATATTGTTGCTAAAAGTTCTTGTACCTCTTCTACTTTGTTCTGCTCGCTTAGTTTATCAAAGGAAACGATCAGGTTTCTTAAGCACCTTTTGATGATGTCAAGGTTGGTGCATGGCTCAAAGAACATAGGAAGCGGTTTGATGTTCTGTTGTTTTAGGAAGTTCTCCACATCGTCTTTGCTAAAGATAATACCTTTGTTGAAGGTGTTGATATAGAACTGGTTGTGCTCATCTTTGTAGGTAAGCACAAATATGATAGGTAGATTGACCCCATAGATCGGGAACTTGAGCTTTTGTGCAATGAGCAGATACACCATACTTAGGGAAATATGATTTCCCTTCTTGCTCTCCAAGACCATATTGATCATGGAATTGGCTGGAGAGTAGTAGTTTTTGGAATTGCCCGAAAACTTCAGTTTGTTAAAGATCGTTTGGTTGAGCATACGTACCTGCTCATGGGGCAAAAGGTCGTTTTGCATGTCGAGCCAAGTCTCGTAATACAACTGTTCAAAGTCTTCACGCAGTTTTTTAAGTTCAAGGTCTGGGTATTGATAAGTGGCAATGATCCAGAGTCCTTCTAAAAGGTCTTGCTCTTGGCTCAGTTTCCAGTGGAGCAATCTTTTTTTGAGTTCCTTGTACTGTAGGGTATGGATGAGATCCTCTATTTTCTTTTGGGTGTTGATATCAAGGGAGCTTTCCCATTGCTTCTCCAAATGAGGTATGATGGTGCCCCCAAGATCCATAATTTTGTTATGAACTTGAGAGGCTACTTCTTGGTCTTCGTCGTCAAGAAGATATATAAGCGCTTTTATTTCGTTTTCTGATAGTGATTCGTCCATTGCAAACCAATACGATGTTCGTATTTATAGTATACAAAAATAGGTGTAATTAAGTTGAAAAAACAACTAAGAAATTCAAGCTTTCTAGTGTGGTAAGCCTTTTTATCTATAAATCAGTGGTATTTCGGTTAAAACAATATTTAGATGCTTAGATTTCTGCCTATAAGAGGATGGTTGATGGGAAGTTCTATGTAATGTGCCTTGAGTCCTTGGCTTAGCAGGAATAGAGATTTTCCTAATTAGTCCACTGGGTTGAAATCTGTGACAATTCATATCGTGGTTCATACTTATTCATAATGACTCAGCCAAGGTTTGGTACCATAGCGTATGTGATTGGGTTGGCTCACAATTACATTTAAAGTCCAACATTTATAATTTAAAACTTCAGCGCATTCGGCATGTCTTATCATTACTTTGGTAATTAATCCATGTATAATTTTTCCTTTAGCCGTACGCGGAGTACCTTTGCGTTTCAAAATTGTATCTCAGTGACTTTTAGCGAACTCAATATCAATACTCCCTTGCTCAACGCCCTCAATGATTTGGGCCTGGAGCATCCTACGGTGATTCAGCGTAGAGCCTATCCTGTGGTGATGTCCGGCAGAGATGTGGTTGGATTGGCTCAAACAGGTACCGGTAAAACTTTTGCCTACATATTACCCCTGCTGAGGATGTTTACCTTTACGAAGCAGAACGATCCACGTATCTTGATATTGGTACCTACCAGAGAGTTGGTGGCACAAGTAGTAGGAGAGGTGGAAAAGCTCTCTACCTATATGAATGTAAGGGTAGGAGGGGTATATGGGGGAACAAACATGAATACCCACATCAAGCTCGTGCACGATGGACTTGATATACTGGTAGCTACACCTGGTCGTTTGATTGACCTGGCCATGAATGGGGCTTTGAAGCTGAAAGGTATACAAAAACTGGTGATAGATGAGGTAGATGAGATGTTGAACCTAGGTTTTAGACATCAACTCAATACCATATTTGATCTCTTGCCTGCCAAAAGGCAGAACTTGATGTTCTCTGCTACACTCACTGAAGATGTAGAGATCTTGATAGATGAATATTTCAAGGATCCGCAAAAGATAGAGGCGGCTTCGCATGGTACACCTTTGGAAAAGATCATACAACAAGGCTACAAAGTGGCTAATTTCAATACCAAGCTGAACTTGTTTATGTACCTGCTTGATACCGTGCCAGATATGAATAAGGTATTGGTATTTACCGATAGCAAGAGGTTTGCCGATTTGGTACATGAGCGACTTACGGAGTCTTACAATGCGGAGTTTGGGCTGATCCACTCTAATAAATCGCAGAACTATAGATTTAAAGCCTTGGAGGATTTTGAAAATGGTACTTCCAAGGTGCTAATCGCCACTGACTTGGTGGCAAGAGGCTTGGATATCAATGATGTAACACATGTGGTTAACTTCGACATGCCTGCAGAAGCACCAGTATATATCCATAGAATAGGGCGTACGGGTAGGGCAGATAAGGATGGTACAGCGATTACCTTCTTTACCGAAGATGACGAAGAAAAGCTCAAGGAGATAGAGGAACTCATGAAGATGAAAGTGCCTGTGATGCCTTTTCCTAAAGCAGTGGAAATCTCCGAGGAACTCATGGAGTTTGAGAAGAAGATATTGCCTGGTATGATTCCTAAGTTTGTAAAGCGTAAGATAGAAGCAGGGGCATTTCACGAAAAGAAAGATAAAAACAAGAAGGTAAACCTTGGTGGTTCATACAAGAGGAATATCAAAAACAAATACAAAAAACCTATCAGGAGAAGTAACAACAAGAAGAAGCCTTAAGGTTGCTTGTACGAATATTTAGGTAAAGAGGTATTGTCGTGATCTGCAATACCTCTTTTGATTTTCGGGATTAAATAGTAATTGACTCAGGAGCAGACATAACCTTTCTACATTTTTGGTCTTCAGTCCGTGAAAACGCCTCCAGGGTCGACCCCTTGGGGTGTGACAGCTTTGATTGACTCCAAATACCTCAGCTATACCCCGATCAACCTTGCTTACTCTTATCCAAAACCATTGTGTAGTGTTCCACCACAGGAAACGGATCGTAGTAGTGGTGTAGTAATTTTTTCCATTCTAGGTACTGGGCTGAAGTCCTAAAGCCAACGGTATGGTCTTCGAGTTTATTCCAGTGTACCAGCAGTATATATTTATTGTTTTGTTCCAAGCACTTTTGAAGGCTGTGGCCGATGTAACCGTTGATGGAACTAATATATTGACCTGCTGTAGCGAAATCTTTCTCAAAATGATCTTCCTGTCCTGGTATGACATGAAGCATGGCAACTTCTAAAATCATGTTTTAATGCTTTAATATTCGATTGATCTCATAAAAAAACGTGTAGATCAACAATGAATCTACACGTTTTTAATCCTAGAAACAAATAAGAATGGGATCAATGGTATGCCTCTTCTGCCAGAGGATTGAGTTCCTTGGCATGTTCTATTTGTTTGATGTGGTGTTCCAAGTGGTCTACATAATCTATGATCAACCACTCTAGGGTTTTAAACTCTGTTTTATTGACGACCACAGCGTATTGTAATGACTCAGGTGTTAAAGATTTGAGTACATGTATGATCTGCCTGTTGAGTGAAAGCCACAGCTCGCTAATGTTCGAGATGAGCACGTGCTGATAGTCATTGACCAAAACCATTTGATCTTGCTCGTAAGGGATGACTTTATAGGGCTTGGGCTCAAACTGGATTTCAGTGAAACGCTGCAGGTTGTGCAGTGCGGAGTCTACCAAATGTCCCATGATTTCCTTCTTGGACCATTTGTTCAATGAAACCTTTTCTTCCAGTTCTGCCATGGGTACCTCCGACAGCAACTGATTGACGCGTTTCATGAGGTTTTCGAGTCTTTGGATCGTTTCTTTCATTGTGCGTGGGTTTATAAGGGGTTCAATATGAAGTTACGAAATTTTGGGCTCAAATCCTAGGTGTTTTTCTGTATAGCAAGGATTGTCCGCAACACACAGTACCGAATGCACCTTGAGTTAACTATGGAATTGGATGGATTGTTTTGTTGCTTAAGTTTTCGATGTTTCATTAATTCACCATTTCCCCATTCAAAATATCCTTACACACTTCCCCTGGCAATACCCTAAATACAGGGATCTTAATTTCGTAGTGTTGGCAGAGTTGTTTGATTTTGGTATCGATCTGCGTGGGGCTGTAGCGCGACGAGAAATGTCCGAATATCAGAGTCTCTATATTGGACTGGCTCACCATGGTCATCACTTCTTCCAACGTACTGTGTTTGTTGCCATGCGTTTGTATGTTGGCATCGTCTTCACCACCCAAGAAAGTAGCCTCATGAATCAAGATCTTGGTGTCGTTCCAGCGTTGTAAGTCTTCCACAGGCGTATCACCAGAATATCCCAGTATGCAGGTCTTGATTTCCATAGTGATCCGTTCCCTGCCCTGTGCCTCTACCATCTTTTGGAGTTCAGGCTTGCTCAAGTGTTCCAATTCTGGTTTGAGCTTTCTTTTTGTTTGGAATACTTTATAGCTTAAACTTTTGGAAATATCACTTGTAGCAGCCACGTGTCCGTTTCTAAGGGCTTCTACATACACATCTTCCCTTATTTTGATTTGGGTTCCTTCCACTATCGGTTCCCATACCGTTCCAGATACGTGTGGATCAAAGAGTTTGGAGAAACTTTCCAGCGCAGGAAAAGAGCGGCAATCTTTTGGGTAATAGATCTTGGGAGCCCCAGGTCTCGCATACAGTTGGTTGAACTGCAAAAGTCCCGTAAGGTGATCCCTGTCGGCATGGGAAATAAAGACATGATTGATCTTGCCACATTTATGTAAAAGAGAGGCAGTAAGCCCATCGCCGGCATCAAACAAGAGGCCTAGTTCTTCAATAAAATACCAAGTGGAAAAGAGGGCAGTGGAGTAGCCCGTAATGCTGAGTTTCATAAAATCGGTTCTTCGTGAGGTTCTATGTGTATGAGGATGTGCGCCAGTTCGGGGAGCTCTTCTTGGAGTTTGTCTTTGAGCTGGTGCGAGATCTTATGGCCTTGTGTTACTGTGATGTTTCCATCTACTATGGCATGCAGGTCTATGTGATACCTCATACCCGTTTTTCTGATGAAGCATTTTTCCGTATCTATCACACCCGCTACTGTTTTGGATACCGTTCTGATCTCTTCCTCAAGATCATGGTACAGGTGTTCGTCCATAATTTCGCCCAAGGCAGGTCTGAAGATCAAAAAGCTGTTGTAAACAATGAAACCCGAGGCAAATAGAGCCGCCCAATCGTCGGCAGATTCGTACCCTTTGCCGAAAATAAGCGCAATAGAGATACCCACAAAGGCAGCCACAGAAGTAATGGCATCGCTACGGTGGTGCCAAGCATCCGCTTTAAGGGAAGAACTTTGGGTTTCCTTGCTTTTTTGTAGTACCAAACGAAAAGATATCTCTTTCCAGATGATGATGCCGCCAAGTACGAAGAGCGTGTATGCTTCTGGGAGTTCATGTGGCGTGCCTATGTTTTGAATACTTTCATGGGCGATGATGACCGCAGAGGTGATCAAGAACCCTACTACCAAAAAGGTGATGAGAGGCTCAGCTCTGCCATGCCCATAGGGGTGGTTGCGGTCAGCAGGTTTGCTGGCGTACTTAAGCCCCAAAAGTACCAAAAATGAAGAAAATATATCGGTGGTGGACTCAATGGCATCGGCGATCATGGCATAAGAGTTGCCAAAGTAGCCCGTGAGCCATTTGATGAGCGCCAAACAAGTATTGCCAATGATACTGAAATAGGTAGCCTTAATGGCTTTTGCTTCGTTTTGCATGAGTTTTGTGGATTGCAATATTTCTGCAAGGTACGATTTTCTGTACGGATGGGCAAAAGGGCAATTTGATTTGAAGATTTGGAAATGTGTTGATTTGAAAATGTGTGAGATAGGAGTGGAAAACTTCAACTTATTACTGAAAATAGTACCATAGATGAGTGTTGATAGCACTATTTCTTGAAGAAATGCCACTATTTTTTACAAAAATAGTGGCATGCTGTAGTGTTAATAGTACTATTTCTGAAAATTAGAGTACTATTTTTCGCAATAATAGTACTCTGACGGAGTATAAATAGCACTATTTTTTGTAACAAGAGTACTATTTCCAGAAAAAATACCACTATTTTTCATATAAATAGTGGTATGTTATAGTGTTAATAGTACTATTTATAAAGACTAGAGCACTATTTTTCGCAATAATAGTACTCTACCTGAGTTATTAGAGCACTATTTTTTAAAACAAGAGCACTATTCCTTGAAAGCATACCATTATTTTTCATAAAAATAGTGATATGCTATAGTGTTATTAGTACTATTTATAAAGACTAGAGTACTATTTTCGCAATAATAGTACTCTAGTTGGGTCTATAGAGCACTATTATTTATAGAAATAGTGGTATTCTATGATATACATAGTACTATTTCTCAAAATTAGAGCACTATTTTTTGCAACAAGAGTACTATTTCTAGAAAAAATACCACTATTTTTTACAAAAAAAGTGGTATTCTCTGGTATTCATAGTACTATTTCCGGAAATTAGAATGCTATTTATAACAATAACAGTATCCTGACTGAGTATCAAGAGTACTATTTATAAAAATAAGCGCACCATTCTATTCTTAAAAAAGTGTAGCCAATATATAAGTTCAGCACTATCTTATTGAAATCTTGATATTAATCCATTTTTGAAATTTGCAAAGAAATTATAGCATTATGCAAAGTATTCTTGTTGCATTAATTTGTAATTTGCATCATCAGGTTTAGAGAAATGTCGTATCAAGCTTTTGAGGCAAAGCTCTAGCTGGAGGAATTGTAATACTGATAATATACCACATATAATGAAAACAGAAATCTTAGATACCCTTACAGAAGGGGGGCTTGCCAAGGGGAAGCAAGGCGAAGACCCTCTATCGAAAAACATCAGCCCAAGATTGGGCAATAGTAATGCACGTATAAGTGCTTCACAAAATCATACCTATAATACCATTACCACGGGACTCAGTCCATATACGGGTACTTTGGGGAAGGCACAGCTCTTACATTTGCTAAAAAGGACGTTATTCGGAGTAAAGAAAGACGATCTCGCGCACTTTGCAGGCAAGACCTTGACCGAAGTGGTGGATGAACTCTTGGTGTTTCCTACCACAATTCCCTCTGAACCGCTCATGTGGTATACTTCGGAAGGTACCGCAAGTCCATCTGTAGACTGGGCAGGGGTGAAGCAAGGCGAGTCTTGGGTGGGTAAGATCCTTCCCATGAATAATTTGCAAGCTGCGGGTGATAACTTTTGGCGTGGGCAGTCGGTAAGGCATTGGAATATCAGCCAAGCACTAAACCAAAGTCGAAGTGTCTATGAAAAGGTTGTATTGTTTTGGCACAATCATTTTCCTATAAGTGTAGCCAAGGTGGATCTTTCGGAACGTAATTTTTTATATGTGAAGCTGCTTCGCGAAAACGCCAACTCGAGTCTAAAGGATTTGGCTTTCAAGATCACCAAAGATTTAGCGATGCTTTCGTACCTTAATGGTGAGGTGAATACCAAATATACACCTGATGAAAACTTTGCAAGAGAGATCCAAGAGCTGTTTGTGATAGGGAAGGAGTTACCCTTTGACCAGCGCTATACTGAAGCGGATGTGAAGGCGGCGGCAAGACTCTTGACAGGGCATCAAAACATCGCTACCAATTATTTAGAGGCCAAGTATGGTTTCGTAAGTGCCTACCACGATAGTACCGATAAGCAGTTTTCTGCATTTTATGGCAATACGGTCATCAAGGGTAGGACAGGGGCAACAGCAGGTGACTTGGAGCTGACAGATTTTATTGCCATGTTGTTTGACGATACGCAACCTTTACCAGCGCCAAATGCGAGCATGACACGCGCTGACGTGATTGCCGATTTTATTGTAAAGAAAATCTACAGATTCTTTTTGTATCATGATATAGATAGCAACATTCAGACAAATGTGATCAAGCCGCTGGCGGATATTTACAAGAATAATAATTTTACCATCAAGCCCGTATTGGAGGCTTTGTTCAAGAGCGAGCATTTCTTTGATATAGAAAATACCAGATGCTACATCAAGCAACCGATGGACGTAGTACTGGGTTTGATCAGGACTTTAAATATAGATACCCAAAGGGCGGATGCGGTAGCGCAATACAATACCTATTGGACATTTACCTATAGAACGGATGAAATGCAGCAGGGGTACTTAGAACCACCTAACGTGTCGGGCTGGTCGCCGTTCTACCAGTCGCCTCATTTTCATAAGCTTTGGATCAATTCAGATACTTTGCCCAAAAGACAAGCGTTTGCAAGGGAACTGGTAGGCTGGGGCTTATGGAGTTTCAACAACACGCCCAATATGAGGTTAGATCATATCAATTTTGTAAAAACATTGGACAATCCTAGCGATCCCAATGCCTTGATCAATGAAGTGGTTGATCTTTTGTTGGGAAGGCAGCTCTCTGATGCGCACAAAAAGCAGCTCAAAATAGATACACTGTTGTATAAGCAAACAACCGACGCCTATTGGACGGTGGCTTGGAATAATGCGATTAGTCCTGATGCGACACAAGAGCAGAAAGATGGGGTTACCTATTTGCTGATTTTGTTATTCGACTATTTGGTAAGGCTAGAGGAGTTTCAATTGAGTTAAGCTATTTTAAATCTACAAACATGAACAGAAGAAAATTTATAAACAATTCGGTAAAGGCCTGCGTCTCTACCTTCTTTTTAGATCAGCTCACACAGTCTTCATTTGCGCAGTCAACTTTGATGAAAGCCATTATGGCAAGCTGTACAGACAATATCTTGGTGATCGTACAACTTGCTGGTGGTAACGATGGTCTGAATACGATCATCCCTTTGGACCAATATTCAAAGGCATTGGCATTACCCAATAGCAGCGGAGGACGGTCTAATATCCTACTCCCAGAAACAAAAGTATTGACGCTGTCGGGACTGAGCAACACCGCTTTTCACCCATCTATGAGCGGCTTGAGGGATTTGTACAATAGCGGCAGTATGAGCTTTGTACAAGGTTGCGGTTATCCCAATCCTGATTTCTCACACTTTAGGTCTACCGATATATGGATGACGGGTTCCGACTCTAACCAGTTCTTGAAAACAGGATGGATTGGTCGTGAGCTCGAAGAGTCCTATCCAGGGTTCCCTGCTGGCTTTCCGAGTGCCCAATACCCCGATCCTTTGGCCATACAATTAGGCTCTATCGTTTCCTTGGCTTTTGAAGCCTCTACAACTTCTACTGCTTTGGCAGTCACTGATTTGTCACAAGACTATGAATTGCTCAATAGTTTTGGCGATGCGATTGACAATACACGCTCTGGTGAAAATTTAGCCTATCTCAGAGGGGTAGCGGTAGATACTGATAAATACAACAGTAGAATTTTGGCAGCAGCTAAAGCTCAAAGTACTAACATATCAAAACTTTACGGTACGGAGGCTGAGATCAAAGACAATCCATTGGCTATGCAACTGCAAGGTGCAGCAAGACTTATTAAAGGAGGCCTTACCACTAGGGTATACATGGCTTCCATGTCGGGTTTTGACACCCATGCTGCACAAACAGAATCTGATACCACAAAAGGAACGCATGCAACCCTATTGGACAAAGTTTCTAAAGCCATATCGGGTTTTCAAGACGACTTGGTGAAGATGGGTGTCAACAAAAAGGTAACAGGGATGGTGTTTTCAGAATTTGGCCGTAGGGTGAACTCTAACGGCTCATTGGGTTCGGATCACGGAGCTTCTATGCCAGTCATGCTTTTTGGTACAGAGTTGGCAGGAGGTATGTACGGTACCAACCCTAACTTGAAGCCAGGATCTGTAATACTGGACAACGTACCTATGCAGCACGATTTTAGGAGTGTTTACTATTCTTTGTTGAAAGATTGGTTCTGTCTGTCCGAAGCGCAGCTTTCTAATGTATTTGGGGGCAAGAGCTATCCATACTTAAGTTTGTTCAAAGCAGGTGCCGTAGGCATCAATGAGGACGATCTCTTTGCAAGCAATAGAACCAATGCATTGGCAGATCTATATCCGAACCCTGCCGAAGATACAGCTAAGTTGGTGTTTACCACCAGTGGGGGAGATGTAAACATAGAACTCCTTGATGCTACAGGCACGCCTATGAGAACTGTCATCAACAAAAACATAAGTGCAGGCAAACATACCATTGGTATAGAAAAAGAAAACCTCAAGAGTGGTTTGTATCTGGTGAAGATGAGAAATGGCTCGTTCCAGGAAACCAAGAAATTGGTTTTTAGGTAATTTGCATTTCAAGAACATCTTTAACTCGGCCAAAAGGAATGTGTTTGTTTTCATGATTTGATAATTACAACTGAGATAGATTTCTGTCTCAGTTGTAATTACAATGTATAAAAGTATCTAGTCTCACAATCCATTTTTCATCATAAGCTCTGCTGTGTTGGGCAAAATGCGGTGGAGCACTTTAAGTAGCTTGGCTTTCCCAATATAGCTTTCATATTGATCATCGCTTAAGTTTTTTATGAATTCATCCACCAATCGTTCTGGAGTGATTTTGGATTTGCCACGTCCCGCTGTCATTGGGGTAGCTACCAATGGGGGAATAATTTCAAATACTTTTACCCCCCTGCTTTCCAATTGGTAGCGCAAGGTTTTGCTGTAACTATGAATAGCCGCTTTGCTCGCACAGTATACCGATGCGGAGGCCTTTGGGGCAATAGCTAGCCCACTGCTGACATTAACTACCGCACTTCCTTTGTTTTTTAGTAATAAAGGTAGTAGTAAGGCCGTAAGTTTCATGGGAGCAATGAGATTGGTGGCAATTTCATAATCTATTTTTGCCGCTGCATTCGATTCCTCTGCAAAACTATAGTTGTACTGTATGGCTGCATTGTTTACAAGCATATTTATATTACTATGTTGCTCTTTGATGTATTGCACCAAAGCTCCCAATGTTTTGGGTTCTGCAAGGTCGCAGGCAAAAACATAGAGCTCAGGTGTTTGTTTTTGAGCTATTTCTAGTTTTTGAAGGTCTCTCCCAGTTATGATAACCTTGTTTTTTAGCATTACCAGTCTTTGGGCCAGTGCCAGTCCAATGCCTGATGAACCACCAGTAATCAATATCGTATTGCCTGTAATCTTCATTTGTAGAATATTTTATGAAGCAAATGTCTAAGAATCTCTGTCAAGAAACATTTACATGTGTAAAGAAATCAAGTCGTGGTAATTTTTTTACGAATACGGCTCAATTGAGTAGGGGTGATGCCCAAGTAGGATGCTATGTGGTACTGCGGAATTTGCTGTTCCAGTGTTGGGTATTGTTTTTGGAAGAGTTCGTAGCGCTGGCCAGCCTCGAGTAATACGATTTCAAGTTCTCTCTGCTCTTTATGTACAAAGAAGAGTTCTGCTAATGTTCTCGAGAGTGTCTCTATGTCTTGACAGGTGGGGTACAATGCCTTTAACTCGGAATAGTTGGCGACCAAGATCTTACAAGGACATAGCGCTTCTTGGTTGATTTGGTTGGGAGCACCAGTAATAAGCGAAGCATATCCTCCAGTGAAACAAGGACTCACAAAGAAATGTTTGTTGTACTCGGAGCCTTTCCCATTTCGGTAAAAGGCCCTCATGATACCTGATTTAAGAAAGCCGATTTCTTTGGCGATTTGTCCAACAGTTATGAAGTAATCACCCTTTTTAAGCTCCTTTTCTACGAATAGATCTTTAAGTCGTTCCCAGCTC
>CAMFLX010000072.1 GCA_945957555.1 uncultured Cytophagales bacterium | reverse complement strand
ATGCGATCGTCGGCAGCGTCAGATGTGTATAAGAGACAGGGGTAAATCTTTAAAATGTTTTTTCGATGGTTAAAATTGTTTTTTTAAAAATTCGGACCAATCGATATTAAGAAATCAAATAAACTCTGTTCGAATGTTGAAAGACCAGCGATAGCCGATCCCTTATTTTGATAAAATCCTAATTATTAATGGATACAAATGAAATAAAAGCATCAGCGCTTTGAAAAATATATGAATTACTAGTATGAAATTATTTTGTTCTGGACTGTCTTATACGAACCGAATTGATATAGGGTTGCTGTTTTTATCGTTTTTTCTGAATTTATTAAAAAAGAAGGGCCAATGAACAAAAAACGATGACGCTTCCTAGGCTGATAGATTTGGAGAGTAGGTGAGACTTGATATAGGAAAAAGGAAAGTTGTTGTCTTTGAGTTTTTGATAAGAAATGATGTTTGTAGTAATGATGAAGCCTATGATGAATGCATAAAGAATCAAATAAGCTGATGTATGCTCCAGAATATGTTTGTTGACAATAACATAAAATATGATGAATAGTAATGCCATTATCAAGAGGTTATAGATACGTTGGTTTGAAAACAGATCGCTGAGTTTTGCTTTTTTATCGGCAGAAAGCGTACGAAATGCTTTTTCATTTAAGATCCTTGCAATAAATAGAGCAAATAAGATGATAATACTTACGATAAGATGACTATCCATGAGCTGATATACTTGAGATTAATAATAACTTTAGTGGGCGATTTAATGTTTTCTACATGATCATTTCATTTGCTGATGTATTTTAGATTTATGATCTCATTGGCTGTTTCTATTGAAAATATGAAAAACCCTTGAGGGATTTGTGAGATATTTAATTCTGTTGTCTCAGTGTATTCGTCAAAAGATTCTCTTTTAACGAAAGCTCCATCTTGCGTATATACTGAAACTTTCAAAATGCCACTTCCATGTATTAAAATTTCGTTTTGATCATTTTTGTAAAGGTATATATCGCCTGTTGAAGCCATATAGTTAACGGATCTTGTTGGATATATGCTGGTCTTGCCTCCTATATCAGTTTGTAATAATCTATAATATTGCAGTCCTATATTAGGGTTGTAGTCATACGATAAGTAGCCTTTGTTTGTATTGCTATTTCCTAGCCCTTTGGTCGTTGAGAGAGTTTCCCAGTAAACTCCGTCGATGGACTTTTCTACTGTAAAGTAGTCGTTATTCTCTTCTTTAGCAGTAGCCCATGAGAGCTCTACTTTATTGGTTAGGGTTGTTGCGTTGAAATAAATAAGAGAAATAGGAGCAGTGATAGTCACAGTAAGAGACAGGTCATCGTAGTAGCCGTCATCATCTCCTGTGGTTCCGCCACATTTGCTAATCAGTCGTATTCTAATGATCCGAGTATTTATAGGTGCCACCTTAGAATTGGTTACTTTAAACCAAGTATTTTTCTTCAAATAGCCACTATCAAAAGTATACAGTATGATATTGGAAGCATCACGGTATTCGATCACAATTCTAGAGTTGTCTTGGCTTTGATAAGTAGCCACCCAACCTGTAAAATCAAATTGAGCTTTACTCGCGTCAATTGAAGCTGCATAGGAAGATACATCTATATCTTGATACATTTCGGAAGGCTTACCGGTGGTTGCCTCAAGTGGGCAGGCTCCAGGTACTGCAAAGTGGTTAAGCCCTCCATGTGGTGTTATGAAATTTGTATTAGCATTTTCTATTGTCCAAGAACCTTGTAATAGAGTCCATCCTCCTAGAGGGTCGTATGGTTCTATTTCAGCATTGCCATTTACAATGAGGTTTTGTCCCGTAGCTTTGATTGTAAAAAATAATATAGCAAGTATTGCTATTGACCTCATATTGTTACTAATTTACAATCTGTAAAGATAATTGAAAAATGTTCAACTTTAATATATACAAATTGTGCTATAAAAAGTAACATGGATAGGAGGGGATTTTTATATACAACATTTGGTGTATTAGCACTTGGTCATTCCATTACGGCACAAGAAGAGTCTGATACAAATATATTGATTCTGACTGGGAGAAAGTCTCCTAAGTTATATGGTGTGAATCATAGATTACAGAAAGATGCCGCAGATGCCTTTGAAAAAATGCAAGTAGCAGCCATAAAAGATGGCGTTAAGTTATTTTCCGTTTCTAGCCATAGAAACTTCAATGCCCAGCTTAGGATCTGGAACTCCAAATATGATAAATTCAAGAAGCAGGGTCTTAAAGGCAAGGAGATCATAGAGAAGATCATAGAATACTCTGCCTTTCCAGGAGCTTCTAGGCATCATTGGGGTACAGATTTAGACATATCTGACCTTAATGTACAGCAACCTGGTGATCCCTTGAATCCAAAACATTTCTTGGAAGGGGGGATTTACCACAAAATGTATGCATGGATGCAAAAGAATTCAAACGATTTTGGATTTTATGAGGCTTATACCAATGATAAGAAAAGAAAAGGTTTTAAATTTGAACCTTGGCATTATTCCTATAAAGCTTTATCTCGGCCCTTGTTATTTGAATTTAAAAATGTGAATTTTACAAAAAATATAAAAAGTGAACTGATTAAAGGGAATAAATATATAGATAAAGCTTTTTGGGATCGATATATGGAGGAGTATGTCTTAGGTATCAACAAAGAGCTTTTATAATAAGCATCGATTTTAGATTTTAAAATCTGCTTTTAATGCAACACATGGACGTTATTATATTACAGAAGGGAAAGGAAAAGGCCGTAAGAAATAGACATCCATGGATTTTTTCTGGGGCTTTGGCGAGTAAGGGGAAGTTTTTGAATGGAGCCATTGTAGAGGTTCAATCGTTTGATAAGCAGGTATTAGGTTATGGTTTTTGGGACAACAATTCACAGATAGTCTGTAAGCTGTTTCATTTTGACAAAAAGGTGGTTTTTGATCAATCCTATTGGTTTGCAAAATTTGAAAATGCTTGGTCAATTAGGAGTCAGATTTTGGATTTTACAGAAACCAATGTGTTTCGTGCACTCCATGCAGAAGGGGATTTCTTACCTGGAATTATCTGTGATATCTATGCAGACACAGCTGTGATTCAGAAAATGATGGAAGGCTTGGAGTTTGTTCAAAACGATCTGGTTACTTTTCTGAAGACTAAGAACATCAAATATTTTTACTCCAAGACTAACAAGATTGCAGGAAAGAATTCCGATCTGGTTGAGGGGTGGCTGGAAGATAAACCTTCAGATAAACTTGTGGTAAAGGAAAATGGTTTATTGTTTAAGGTTGATATAGAAAATGGTCAGAAAACTGGATTTTTTGTAGATCAACGTGACAATAGGGCAACTTTGGAGAAATATTGTAAAGGTAAAAAAGTACTCAACACATTCAGTTTTTCGGGAGGATTTAGTTTGTATGCGGGTAGGGCCGGAGCCACGAAAGTGATCTCTGTGGATATTTCAAAACCTGCGAATGATCATTGTGCTCAGAATTTTGAGTTGAACGGTTTTTCTTTGGATCACCAAGAGATAACCCAAGACTGCTTTTCTTACTTAAGAGAGGTTGATGAGAAATTTGATGTGATTGTTCTTGACCCACCAGCATTTGCTAAATCTGCTGCCAAGGTCATGAATGCAGCAAGAGGGTACAAAGATTTGAATTTGCTGGCGTTCAAGTTGTTGAATGCAAAGGGCTATCTGTTTACTTTTTCATGTTCTCAACATATTGATAAGGTATTATTTCAAAAAATTGTTTTTGGAGCAGCGGCAGATAGTGGCAGGGAGGTACGAATTATTAAGTGGCTGAACCAGCCTAGTGATCATCCCGTAAACATATACCATCCTGAGGGGGATTATTTAAAGGGCTTATTGCTATATGTGGAATAATATTGTAAATTTATAACGAATGAACAGAACATCTTTAATCATAATTGCATCAGCTTCTTTTATGTTGTTGGTCGTTTATTTATCTAATAGGCCCTCTGTAGAATACAAAGTTCCTTTTTATCAATACAACAGTAATACACTGAGAGTAGAGAAATTTTATCAGCCAGACGGTGTGCAACAAATAGATTTCTTCTCTGCCGTAGATCAAAATGGAATGGAGTATACTTCGGACAGTTTAGATAATAAGATTTATGTAGTGGATTATTTCTTTGTGACATGTCCTGGAATATGCAAGAAGATGGGGGCTCAAATGCAACGTTTATATACATTGTATCACGATGATAAGGATCTGGTTTTGGTTTCGTTTACATCAAAGCCAGATGAAGACAGTATTCCAGTGCTTAAGGAATATGCAAAGCAAATGGGGATAAAAAATTCTAACAGATGGAAACTTTTACGAGCGGATAAAAAGGTGGCTTATGCTTTGGCAAAAGATGAGTTCTACATTCTGAACGAAACAGATGCAGAAGATGATTTTGTACATACTGAAAGGTTTGCCTTAATCGATAAAAATGGACGCATTAGGGGTTACTACGATGGAACTTCAGGTAAGGAAGTAGACAGGATGGTAAAAGATATTAGTTTGATCAAACAAGAAAAGAATTAAGTTTTGTGATGAACTCAGCGGTAATAGACTTAGAAGAGGAGCGGAAAGAAATCATTTCAAGATACAGAAAATTGCTCCGTTCGGCGAAGCCCTTTTTAAAGGATGGCGATGCTAAGCTCATCAAAAAGGCCTTTTACGCCTCGGCTGAGGCGCATAAAGACATGCGCAGGAAGTCAGGGGAACCTTATATCTATCATCCAATAGCTGTAGCTCAAATTGCCGTTGAGGAGATAGGCTTAGGTACTACTTCTATTGTAGCTTCATTGTTGCACGACGTGGTTGAGGATACTGACGTGACCCTGCAAGATATTGAAAAAGATTTTGGACCTAAGGTGGCGCGAATTATTGATGGTCTAACAAAGATCGCGACCGTGTCTGGTAATACAGCACACATGCAGGCAGAGAATTTTAGGAAAATGTTGCTGTCTATTTCTGATGATGTACGCGTGATCTTGATCAAATTGGCTGATCGACTGCACAACATGCGTACACTAGATAGTATGGCTCGCGACAAGCAATTAAAAATAGCGTCTGAAACGATCTATTTGTATGCCCCGCTAGCCCATAGGCTGGGTTTGTATGCCATAAAAACAGAGCTTGAAGACTTATATTTGAAGTATTCAAACCCTCAGACATACAGGACTATTGCTCAGAAATTAAAGCAAACTAAGGCTGCCAGAAATAAATTCATTAAAGATTTTATAGATCCTATAGATAAAGAACTTTCAAAAATCAAATTCACCTATCAGATTTTTGGAAGGCCGAAGTCTATTTATTCTATATCCAATAAGTTGCGCAAAAACAACGTTTTGTTCGAAGAAATCTATGATTTGTTTGCAATCAGAATCGTTGTAGATGCCCCTTTGGATCAAGAAAAATCATCTTGTTGGCAGATTTATTCTATTGTTACGGATCATTATAAGCCCAATCCGGATAGGCTGAAAGACTGGATCAGTACGCCCAAATCCAATGGCTATGAGTCACTTCATACCACTGTTATGAGTGGCACAGGGCAGTGGGTAGAGGTGCAGATCCGCACCAAAAGAATGGATGATATTGCAGAAAAAGGCTATGCTGCTCACTGGAAATACAAAGAAAACGCTCACGGAAGTGCAGAGCGTGGTCTTGAAAGTTGGATTAACAAGGTAAGGGATACCTTGAGAAACTCGGGAGGGACTGCCATGGAGTTTCTGGACGAATTCAGAAGTAATCTATTCTTGGAAGAAGTCTTTGTATTTACTCCCAAAGGAGACCTGAAAACCTTACCTAAAGGATCAACGGCTTTGGATTTTGCCTTTGAGATTCATACAAAAGTAGGACTTACTTGTATGGGGGCAAAAGTGAATCAGAAACTGGTTCCTTTGAGCTATAAGCTTAAAAATGGTGATCAGATAGAGGTCATAACTTCCTCCAAGCAAAAGCCTAGCGAGGATTGGATGAAGTTTGTAAGTACTTCAAAAGCCAAGACCAAAATTAAAGATTCTTTAAAAGACGAAGTGAAGCTTTATGCGGCCGATGGTAAGGAAATACTGGAAAGAAAACTGAAAGGATTCAAAATCGAATATAATTCTGAACTGGTTAATCAATTGCTTATAGCATTCAATGAAAAGAGTGCGACAGAGTTTTATTATAAGATTGCCAAAGGTCAAATAGAAACAAAAGACATCAAGAAGGCATTGTTTCCACATGAAGATGCCTCTGAGACTAAAATTCAGATCTTGGACAAGAAAACTTTTGAAAAGGAGCTTTCTAAAGAAAAGGGTACCGCTACCGACACCTTAGTGATTGGGGATCACCTCACAAATATTGAATATAATTTCGCAAAATGTTGTAATCCTATTCCTGGTGATGAAATATTTGGATTCATTACGGTAAATGAGGGGATTAAAATCCATAGGACAACCTGCCCAAATGCCATAGAACTAATGTCTAATTATGGATATAGGATCATTAAGGCCAAGTGGAACAATCAGAAAGAGCAAGCTTTTTTGGCCGGTTTAAGGATTACAGGGACAGATAGAGTAGGTGTTGCCAGCCAAATCACTAAGATCATTAGCAATGATTTGAAAGTGAATATCAGAACATTATCTCTTGATACTAAAGATGGGATTTTTGAAGGAAATATTTTAATGCACGTTCAGAGCACTGAGCAATTGGATAAAATGGTAAAGAAGATTGGGGCCGTGGATGGCGTCATTAATGTGTTTAGAAATGATAACCTCCTTTAATTTGGTATATTAATTGCTAACTAAGTATAATATACCTTTATAATAGGAGATGGGATCTTTTAGAATATTTATTGCTTTTGGTTTTTTATTGTTAACTGCTTGTCAGTCTTATTATATAAAGCAGCAGAAATATAACTATTACTTTGAGAAAGGTAATTATACGGAAGCAGAAAAAAGATACCTGTCACTTGAAAAGCCTAAAGGGCACAATGAGCTTTTGTATTTTATGAATATGGGTGCCATCAAGCACCTTGAAGGTCAGTACCAGCAGAGCAACCAGTTTTTCGAGAAGGCTTATTTCTACTCTCAAGATTACCACAAAAATGTAACTGCCGATTTTGCTAGTGTATTTGTAGGTTCCTCTCTCAATAAATATTTAGGCAATCCACTAGAAGTTTTATTGATCAATTATTATAAAGCATTGAACTATGTCTTGCTTAATCAAAATGGAGAAGCTATGGTTGAGTGCCGTAGGGCTTTTCAGGCACTACAATACTTGGATGATAAATATGTAAATAATAATAAATACCAAAGAGATCCATATATATACAATGCAATAGGTTTGATTTTTGAAGCAGGAGGCGAATACAATACCGCATTGGTTTGCTTAAAGAGGGCTGTGGATATTTATAAGAAAGATAATGTACAACACTTTGGTATTGGAGTTCCCGAACAATTGAAATATGATGTGATTAGGTTGGCCAAGAAATCAGGCGATTTTAGTGCTGCAGATCAATATTTGGTAGATTTTGGGAAAGATTATGATACCAAACCTGTGCCCCCAAACATGAAAGAGGCTGTTGTTTTTTGGCATAATGGACTCGCTCCCGTAAAGACAGAATCTAATGTGATGTTCACAATAAATAATAATGGCGGAGGCAATTTGATTTTCATGAATGATGATATCGGCTTGCAAATTCCTGTTTATTTTCCGATCAATTCAAGTAATAGTAGTGCTTTAAATTCATTGACTTTTATAAGAATGGCATTGCCGAAATATCGTGAACGTAAATTGGTTTATACGAGAGGCGAAGTGTTTATAGACTCTACTCATAAGTCAACGCTGGTATTGGGTCAAGACTTTAATGCTGTCGATTATAAAATACTTAAAGATCAGTTTGCGGCTACCTTATCTCAGGCACTTATTCGAGTAACCATGCGACAGATAGCTGTAATGGCTACAAGCCAGAAGAATGATCTCTTAAGCACTGGCTTGGCAATTGCTAGCTTTGTCGTAGAAAAGGCTGATACTCGAAATTGGCAGAGTTTGCCACACTCTGCATACTATACTAGAGTATTGATACCTGAAGGGCAAAAAACAATACAATTGAGGCTATATGGCGATGATCCGCAACCGAAGCTGGTGGATGTGAAAGTAGATAGCCTAAGTAAAGATAGGATCAATTTTATAAATGTGGTCACCCCAGATTTTTCAAGATATTGATCTCTTTGCTAAGTAAATCAATCCAATAAGTACCCCTTAGCGGTATTGTTGAAGCTTTCAAGCTGATTTTCAATCCAATTACGATCTTTATTAAGTTCATTTGCAATAAGCTCTGCAACTGTTGGAGCCATTTCGATGGCAGCCTTGGCGTCAAGGAAAAGTATGCGAATTCTTCGTGCCAAGATATCTTCCACGGTTCTTGCCATTTCATTTCTAAGGGACCAAATTACCTCAGCTTTGACAAATGGGTGGCTTGGGTGAATCATTTCTGCAAGACTTGGATCTGTTTTCATAAGGTTTTCAATATGTTCTGAATCTGACCCATAGAAGTGTAACCAATGATCCCTCTGAATATGCTCTGTATAACCATGGATTTTGAAATGATGCGTTGTACAGGCTTTTTGCTGAAGTTTTCCGATATTTATGGCCATGTTTACCGTATCTTCTGCCATTTTTCTAAACGTAGTCCATTTACCTCCCGTAATTGTGATCAAACCGCTATTGGATACAATCAATTTATGATTCCTAGAAATTTCTTTTGTTTTTTTACCTTCTTTTTCTGGGCGAGCAAGAGGCCTTAATCCTGCGAATACTGATCGTACATCGGCTCTACTAGGTTGTTTGTCTACATATTTGCCAAATGTTGTGAGGATAAAATCTACTTCTGCATCGAGTGCTATGGGCTCCAATGATTCTTTTTCTATAAGAGTATCGGTGGTGCCAACCACTATTTTGTCATGCCATGGTACCGCAAATAGGACTCTTCCGTCATCGGTTTTAGGGATCATTAATGCATAATCAGAAGGGAGAAAAGAACGGTCCAATACAATATGAGTACCCTGGCTTGCACGTACCATAGGGGGCATGCTTGCGTCATCCATAGCTAAAATTTTATCAACAAAAACACCAGTAGCATTAATCACCACTTTTGCATGTATGGAATAGTGTTTTCCTGTTTCCAGGTCAGTGGCATTTACGCTGTTGATTGTTTTAGCATTATTTTTTTCTAAGGCCGTTACTTGCATGTAATTGAGTAGATGTGCACCTTGTTCTACACATGATTGTGCGATATTGATGCCCAATCGGGCATCATCAAATTGACCATCATGATAAATAATACCTGCCTTAAGCGCTTTTTTGCTCAATGTTGGCAAGTAATCTAATGTTTTTGTCTTGCCAATAATTTCGGATTTCCCAAGACTTAAAGAACCTGAAAGCAAGTCGTATAGTTTAAGCCCTATGGTATAGAAAAGACTATCCCACCAGCTGAATGAAGGGACAATGAATGATTGGTTTTGAGTAAGATGAGGTGCGTTTTTAAGTAAAAGACCTCTTTCGTGTAACGCTTCTAATACCAATTTGAGATCGCCTTGAGCCAGATACCTCACGCCGCCATGTACTAGTTTAGTACTACGGCTAGAAGTGCCTTTTGTAAAGTCTGATTGTTCCAAGAGTAGTGTTTTGTAGCCTCTAAGACTTGCATCCAAGGCTATTCCTAAACCTGTTGCCCCTCCTCCAATGACGATAATGTCCCAAACCTCTTGACTGTTATTCTCCAAAAAATCGATACTTGCAGACCTATTCATAAAAACACTTACAAATCATTTGTATGTGTATACTCAATAGATTTTTTTTTGGACAAAAAAATAAAGAAAACCATCAATTATTTTTAGTATTTATAGCCCTATGCAGAAGTTAGGCTTAAATTGTATATGATTGTTTTGGTAATTGTTTTTAGATTTTCAAATTCTTAGGGAGGATTATAGACGTGAGGATGTCCATTATCAATATTTCACGTATACTGTTAAAAATGTGAAAAGATATGTTCCTGTTTTTTAAACCTCCGGCACCTTCTACACAATCTGTGGCTCCAGAAAAATTGGACGAAACCTATGCTTTTTTAAGATGGCAGGTGTTTCTTGGTATTTTTATCGGTTATGCAGGATACTATTTGGTTCGAAAAAATTTTTCTCTAGTTATGCCAGATCTTATAGCCCAAGGCTATAGCAAATCAGACTTGGGTTTTGCACTTTCTGGTGTTTCCATTGCCTATGGTGTGAGTAAATTTGCGATGGGGGTAGTTTCTGATAGAAGTAACGCTCGAGTTTTTTTGAGCCTAGGTCTTCTGTTGTCTGGGCTTACTATGGTTTTTATGGGGATAAGTCCTTGGGCGACAAGTTCTATTCCCATCATGTTCGTTCTCTTATTGCTCAATGGATGGTTTCAAGGTATGGGTTGGCCTCCATCTGGTCGAGTTATGGTACATTGGTTTTCGCAAAAAGAAAGGGGACGTAAGATGTCTATATGGAACATAGCGCACAATGTAGGTGGGGGGCTCGTAGGGCCTATGGCAACTTGGGCCGTCCTACTTTTTAGTACTTGGCAAAGCAAGTTTTATTTTTTGGGATTTGTAGCTATGGCAATAGCCTTCATCGCCTATGTACTCATAAGAGATACTCCTGCATCTTGTGGTTTGCCTAAAATAGAAGACCATAAGAAGGATTATGTTGAACTAAATAAAAAAGAGTTTCCTGAAACGCTCAAAACTCGTGATGTATTCCTTAAGTATATCTTGGGCAACAAACTGTTATGGTACATTGCCATAGCTAATATTTTTATTTATTTGGTTCGGTATGGTGTTTTAGACTGGGCCCCCACCTATTTGAAAGAAGTAAAAGGTTACTCTCTTGAAGAATCTGGCTGGGCGTATTTCATGTACGAATATGCTGGTATTCCTGGCACTTTGTTGTGTGGCTGGCTTTCTGATACCTTATTTAAAGGGAGACGTTCACCAGCAACCATTATGTATATGCTTTTCGTACTGTTGGCAGTTGTTATTTATTGGAAGAACCCTCCTGGACATTTTTGGATAGACCAATTTGCGCTCGTTGCTATAGGTTTTTTTATATATGGTCCTGTGATGCTTATCGGGGTATTTGCACTTGATTTGGTGCCTAAAAACGTTGCGGGAACAGCTGCAGGTTTTACGGGATTGTTCGGATATTTGGGAGGCTCTGTGTTTGCAAATATTGCATTGGGTTTTATCTTGGAACGTTGGCAGTGGAATGGCGGTTTTATGGTTTTGGTCACTGCTTGTGTGCTAGCTATACTATTGATGTTACCTACTTGGCGACAAGAAATTCTTCTAACTAAACGCTTGAAATCTTGAGAAATGATGTATAAAAGGATGAATAGATTCCCTATGGCTAATTGGTATCGGAGGACGAATTGGATTTTAGGGGTTATATTTGCTTTAGTTATTGGTTTAGTAGGACATTATGATTTAAAAACTCAAAATACCATGGGTGTGATAAAAAACAAAAGAGTTCCTGTTTTGTCAAAGAATTTGGTAATTGCCCATAGAGGGACTACCTATTGGGCACCAGAGGAGACAGAAGCTGCAATGCGTTGGGCTCGAAATATTGGTGCTGATTATTTGGAGTTTGACCTACAAAGAACCCTAGATGGATATCTGATTGCTCTTCATGATGATAAATTGTTGCGGACTACAGATGTGGCTGTCAAATTCCCAGAGCGTAAGGAGGCTCCCGTATCTTCATTTACCTATGAAGAGTTGTTGAGCCTAGATGCTGGGTCATGGTTTAATATTGCCTATCCAGAACGTGCTAGAAAAGGATTCAGAGGTTTAGATATTTTGTCACTGGAAGATATTGTGCAAATTGCTGAGGGTAAACGCATTAAAAGAGATGAGTTGGGTCAGAGGGTGATCCGCAAAACATCAGAAGGGAAAATCATAACTGAGTATGAAAAAGATCCTGTTGATTCGGGGAATAGGCCAGGGATTTATGTAGAGACTAAAGTACCTACTTTATTTCCTAATATTGAAGAAGATTTATGTGAAGAGTTGATACGTTTGGGCTGGTATGACTTGGAGGTTGATAAACTTAAAAAAATAGAGGTTTTTCATGGGAAAATAGATGTAGCTAATAGCCCCGCACGGGTGATTTTGCAAACTTTTTCCAAGGAAAGCTTGTCAAGTTTGCAGAAAGTCTTCAAAAGGCCATTGCCTACGTGTTTTTTACTATGGCTTGGTGACGGGATTGACGATTTGCCCACTGAGAAAAAGAGTGATTTTAAAAAGTGGATTGAATACGGACAATCGCACGGTGCTACGATTATTGGGCCAAGCATAGGGGGCATGCCCAATAATTATAAGGATTTGCTGAGTGACTCAAATGCTCAAATGATTCATAAGTTGGGTATGGAAATACACGCTTATTCGTTTGACACACAAATACAAATGGAGCAATATGGGGATAGGGTAGATGGTATGTTTACAAATCTAGCGGACCTGACATTGGCATTCTACGGTAGACTTACTCATCTAGAAAAGGATCAACATTTGATATTGGAGCAGCTAGGGTATTGATTTTTGTATATTAGAATTGCGGTTTACAAGCATTATAAGGTTGTCGATGAGTACATTTTTTTAATATTCTGTAACTAAGCTATATATTTGTACACAAAATAACTAAGTGAAGTATTTAAGAATAGCGGTTTTGGGGGTGGTATGTGCCATATTATGTATTGGCTGTTCCTATGCACCCTTATTAAAAGCTAGGGAATATCTTTTGCACTCACAAACTATAAAAGGAAATAAATCTATTCCCAAAGAGGAGTTAGTACCTCTTTATCAGCAGCTCCCCAACCGACGTTTCGCGGCATTAGGTACTAAAACGTATCTACACTTGTATCTAATAGGAAGAGAATCGTTTGATAGTGCAAGAGTAGGTGCCGAGATCAGAAAGACTAAGGTCAGGTTTCAGCAGAGATTGGATGAACACAAAATAGATACTTCAAAAATTTTTGCATTAAAGGAAAAGCTTAAGAACGATACCCTTTTGTTGTTAGAGTCTGATACTTCCAAATCTAGAAAAGTGAATGCACTCGTAGAACAATCAAACAAAAATATCAATGAAATACTTGCTGATACCAATAAGAGAGCAAGGATTAGGAGGCGTTTTAGTAAGAGACTCAAAACGTTGGAAACCAAAAAGAGAGAGGGGAATTACATGATGCGTGTGATGGGTGAACCACCTGCCTTATATGATACAAATCTTGTAAATGATACTAAGGAGCAGTTTATAAGTTATTATGCATCCAAAGGGTATCTTTTTACTAAAGTCACCCATGAAGCAGACACTACGGTGAAAAATGTAAGTGTAACCTATAGAATAGAAGAAAACCCACCTTTGATCATTAAAAATATTTTGTATGAAATAGAAGATAGCGTAATGAGGCGCCTCTACCTTGCTGATAGTGTGCATTCTTTTTTAAAGAAAGGAATGGTTTATAACGAGGAGGTATTTAATAGGGAACGAGAGCGAACCTTTAAATTGTTGCGAGACCATGGTTATTATTTCTTTGCTAAAAACTATATTTTTATTGATATAGACACTACGGGGCTGAAAAACGAGGCGATGCTTTATTACATCATCAAGAATCCTGAGGGACTAAAACACAAACAATATGTTGTTAAAGATATCGTAATCAATATTGATAAGGGAAGGCCAAAGGCTAAGCAAAGTCCCGATGAATACCTGTATAATGACAAGAGGTATAATATGTATTATAAAAGATACTCTCGAAAAATTTTAAATAGTAAAATACCAATTAAAAAAGGTCAATTGTATAGTGCTTATAATACCCAAAGGGCGCAAAACAGGTTGTCACAATTACAGATGTTCAAATTTGTGAATATCTCTTATGCTCTTATCAATGATAGTTTGGTGGCTTCTATCAATACGAGTTCTCTGCCTAAGTATCAGATCAATGATGAGTTTGGAGTGAATACCAATGTCAACAGACAGATACCTGGACCCTATGGGAGTATTACGTTTTCTAATAGAAACACATTCAGGGGGTGTGAGATCTTGGATCTCAGTTTTAGTGCTGGTATTGAGGGGCAGATCAGTAGTTTATACGAAGATAAGTTTATCAGAACCACAGAAATCAATGGTAACGCAGGGATTACCTTTCCTTTATTGGTTTTGCCAGGAAGGTTTAGGTATTCATATTTGGATTTTAATCCCAAGACAAGGTTTTCACTTAGTTATGTGAGTAGTTATAGGCCTGATTATGACCGTACGCAGGTTATAGGTACAATGAATTATCAGTTGCAGTTAAGCCCACACGCTAGATTCATTGTTGCGCCCCTAGAGTTAAACCTCATCAATGCTACTATTAAAGACACTAATTTTGCCAATCAATTGGATACACTTCTTAGTGGTGGAAGTAATATCATCAATAACTTTAAGAAGTCGCTTGTAACCAATATGTCAGTTTCATATATAAACAACAACAATAATCCCTTAAGTAATAAGAAATCTCATTTCTTTAAGGCCTATGCAGAGTTGGGAGGTTTGACACCCTCATTAATAGCGGGCTTAAGTAATGGAAATATTACCCAAAAGGATGAATTGTTTGATTTGCCTTATTATAAATATTGGAAGTGTGGGGTAGACTACAGATATTATCAGCCAATTTTAAGGAAAAGTACTTTGGCTGTTAGGTTGAGTTCCAGTGTCGTCTCTTCCTTTGGGGATAACGGTAACGGTATTCCCTATTTAAAATACTTATATGCAGGTGGTGTGAACGACATCAGGGCTTGGCACATGAGAAGGCTTGGGCCGGGAAGCTATGTGGTTAAAAATCAAGACGGCACTTTCAGTTATCGAAGAGAGCAACCTGGTGAATTCAATATTGTGTCGAGTTTAGAGGGCCGATTTAAGATCTATAAATTTTTTGGGATTGGACTGTTTGCCGACATTGGTAACGTGTGGACTATTAAAAATGACGATAAGAGACTCGATTCTCAGTTCAGGTTAGATAGCTTCTATAAACAAATTGCTGTAGGAACAGGAATTGGTCTCAGATTGGATTTTTCTTTTTTTGTATTTAGAATAGATGCTAGTTACAAAACGTATGATCCCGCTAGGCCAGAATCGGAACGATTTAGATATCCTCATTTTACATTTAATGACCTAAAGGCTAAATATAACCAAACTGTTTATAGCTTTGGTATAGGTTATCCATTCTAATCCTATGAAAATCTAAAAATATATTTATAACAGATGCAACCTTTGGTATAGTAGTATTGTCTGGTTCTCGAAAATCAGATATGATGTCATGTTGAACGACACGATCAATTCGTAAATGATTAGTTACCATTTGGAGAGAACAAGAATAAAGTAATTGTCAGACTAGATCCATACTGATATTTATGAGGATCCTTTAATGCTTGATAAATATTCAAATACAGAAGTTCTTATTAAAAATTGCATCAAGCAGCAGCCTGATGCTCAAAAGTATTTATACGACACCTTTGGTTCTACTTTATACAGTATTTGTTTACGATATACCAAAAATGTACCTGATGCTGAAGATTTATTACAAGAAACATTTATCAAGATCTTTCAAAACCTTGATAAATATACCTTCATGGGTTCGTTTGAAGGTTGGTTAAAAAGATTGACGATTAATTTGGCAATCAATAATTACCATTCGACCAGAAAACAGCAGCATCAGGAAATACCAGATTATATACAAGAGCCTTACTGCCAAAATGAAATTTTAGAGCAAATGAATGTGGACCAGATTGTGCAGGCGATCAATAAGTTGCCTGATGGATACAAAATGGTCCTCAATCTATATGCTATCGACGGTTATACACATAAGGAAATCGCTGAGATGCTGGATATTAGTGAAGGGACTTCGAAATCTCAATTGTCAAGAGCGAAAGCCTCACTATTAACGATCATTTCAAAAGAAAACGAAGAATTAACGTATGGAAGATAATTTTAATAAAATATTATCAGATAAGTTTCAAAACTACAAGCCTCCAGTGCCTGAGCATCTTTGGGCCAATATTGAACCACAGATCCAAAAGGAGCATAAAGATCGTGGTGGCTTGTTGTTTTTAGGGTTGAGCTTAATTGTCGTTTCATTGATGTTTGGCGTATATCATTCGCAAAAGGCCTTTATAGGAAATGTTAGGACGTCAATAGCCCATAATAATAGATCATTACATCAATCATCGGTGGTGTCAACCTCATCTGTAGGACAAGTTTGTTTGAGCGATCACCATAATGTTATAGCAAAGACGACAAGAACAGGCAAAGGTGCGTCAGGAACATTAGAAAAAACTAAAGATGTTTTTTCTAATGTGATCGAAGAGGAGGACGAACAGATCCAAGATTTGAATCCATTATCTACTACAAAGTATACCAAACCTGATCAATCAATTGTGGCATCGGGCTCTGATCTGAATCACAGACTGAACTATGAGGGTGAAACCATCAATACTAACGAAGAGGGCATTTTATGGGCATCGCTTGGAGGTAACTATTCAGAATCAAATAGTGATACGCACAGTACTATAGATAAATATGGCATGGCCGTCATGAACAAAACCCGTTTTAAGAAGAGAGACCCCAACACTTCCTCTACTTTAACGGTTTCAGATGAAAATGCCACTCTTTTCTTAAATGCTTCCGTGTCTTTAAACGATTCATCAAGAAAGGAGTCAGAAGAGTTGCCGATTCCTCTGCCGAGTCCTAAAACGGAGCAAAGGACTAAGAAAAAAATGGATCCCGACTATAAGCATGCGATTCAATTAAGCTTTAGTCCTTTAAAAGTCTCAAATACCAACTCTGGGGTAGATCAGGGGTATGAAATTGCTGGTACATACGGTAAGAACTTCTCCAAACGTTGGAACTGGAGCGTGGGTTGCTCTTATATATCTATGGGTACACCGCTACATTATGAAGTTCCTCAAAGTACAGTCATGACGATAGCTCCTTATGACCCTACAAAACTTGGCAATGGTAATCAATTGACAACAAACGATTCTCTTCAATATATAATGAAGACTACCGCCAATAAGGAAGATTTAGCGCTACAATCTATGAATGTGATAGGGCTTAGTCTTGGGTTTGGATATCATATCCCATTGCACAAAAAGTGGAACCTAGAAACAGGATTAACGATAAATCCATCACTTGTCATTAAAACAAGTCATACCCTAACAAATTATAGCGGAACAAGTGCTTATGAAAACAAGATGGGAACTAAGGGATTTAATGCTTTGGGTTTAAGTAGTTCAGGTCAAGTAACTATAGCCTATAGGCCAATCAAAAAGGCTGAACTCCTTTGTGGTATGCGAATAAACTACTTCGCCGTATCGCTGCATAAGTCGGAGCAAATGAGGCCACTTGGCTTAGGGCCCGTATTCGGGCTTAGATGGTTGTTTTAATCAAATTTGATTAGTGAACAATATTGTTTTCTTTGATCCAGACGATGAGATCCTCATTTGATTTTACGCCTGCAGACTTCATTAGTGATTTCCTGTAATTTGCAACTTCTTTTTCCGGCATGTTTAGTAAATCTCCTATCTGTTCGTTGGATCTACCTTTGACAACATACCTCACTATATTTTCTTGATGTTCAGACAAACCTAAAGAAACCGCCCCCATAAAAGTAAAGATGTAAATGCTTAAAAATAAACAACTTGAAATACCCCTCTGTATTTTGTGCAAATTTAAATGACAAAATTCACAAATCAAAATTGTTTAGAATTATTATAAATTGATTTTAATCATATTTTCAACACAATAATATTTTAGCTTGTTTTTTTGGAGCTTTGTATGCATAATTGTAAGACATGTCACGAGTTTGGTTAATTACGATACTGCTTGCTGTGCTGGAAGGCATGGCTGAAGTCTATACTGGAGTATATAGGAGTTCTGAAAATCCCTACTATTGGAAAAATAAAAAACCACGTCCAGACTATTGGCAGCAAGACGTGCACTATACCCTTGAGGCCACCCTTGACGATAGTGTGGATGTGATTCATGGTAAACAAGGTCTTGTGTATTATAATAATTCACCTGATACACTAAGGGAACTCTATTTTCACGTAAACGAGAATGCTTTTACACCTGGGTCGTATTACCATAACCTACATTTGAACAACCACAGTAAACCTACTTTTGGTAAGAATGCCTCCAAAGGCTTAGGTACGGTGGTTTCTAATATTATTGCACAAGGTCAAGTGCTAACCCCTGTGCTTGATAATACAGTTTTTAAGATAGTATTACCTAAAGGTTTGTGGCCCAATGATAGTGTGGTGGTACAAATGGATTTTGATACCTACTTCGATATAGACGCCACCATGCGTCGCAGAATGAAGAACTTTAGAACTCTTAATGGTCTTAAACATTTTGATGCAGTACACTGGTATCCACAAGTATGTGTGTATGATGCGAAATTTGGTTGGACAACCGATCAGCATTTGGATAAGGAGTTCTATAATAACTTTGGGACTTTTGAGGTAAGTATTAAACTGCCACAGCATTATATTATGGATGCTACGGGTGTGTTGCAAAACGAAGCGGAGGTATATCCTGATAGCCTCAAGAGCAAGCTTAAGCTAAGTAATTTTTTCGCAAGAAAGCCTAATGATAGTATTGCAAGACCAGTACCATACAGTAACAAACTCTTCAAGACTTGGAAATATAGAGCTGTAAACGTACACAATTTTGCTTTTACGGCCGATCCACTGTACCGTATCGACGAAGTAGAATGGAATGGGATCAAAGCCATCGCATTGGTGCAGGAGCAGAATGCACCTCGCTGGAAAGATGCTGCCAAATTTGCTATGAGTATCATCAAAGTATATTCTACAGATTTTGGTATGTATGCGTGGCCTAAGATCATCATAGCCGATGCCAAAGATGGTATGGAATACCCCATGCTTACCTTAGACAATGGCTTTTACCCACAGAACCAGCAGCTTTTAGCGCATGAGATAGGTCACATGTGGTTTTATGGCATGTTAGGCTCCAACGAAACGTACCGTGCCAGTATGGATGAAGGCTTTACGCAGTTTTTAACCGTTTGGTCTATGGATAAGCTGGGTGGTGCTAAAAGAGAGCGGATACATCCCAATAAAGTCATCAAAAAGCGTTTGAAACCATACCTGAATCGGTTTGATAGGCTTTACAACCCATATATGAGCACTGTGCACAAAGGTTATGACGAACAGCTCAATACACACTCGTGTGCTTTCCATGGGGCGCTTAGGCATGGGGGTAATTATGGTTTGGTGTATTATAAAACGGGCGTTATGCTCTATAATCTGCGCTATGTATTGGGCGACTCGGCGTTTTTGCAAGTGATGAAACACTATGTAAAGACTTGGCAAATGAGTCATCCCTATCCAGAGGATTTCAGGAATACAGTGATCAGACATACACACAACGATCTGAACTGGTTTTTTGACCAATGGCTGGAAACCACCAAAACCATAGACTACAAAGTAAACAAGCCTCGTTTTGTTGGGATGCATAAGGATTCCATGACCTATCAGCTTTCTTTTGAAAGGAAAGGTAGGATGCAGAGTCCTTTAGATATCACCGTTACGGACGTAAAGGGAAAGAAATACAATTACCATATTCCCAATACTTGGAATGTTAAAAAGACTAAAAGTACCCTCTTGCCCAAGTGGTACGGTTGGGATCTACTACAGCCAAGCTATAAGGCGAATGTTTCGCTGTCCAATAAAATCAAAAGTGTGGAAATAGATACTACGCTGTGGCTGGCCGATGTAGATTTGCGCAACAACCGATGGGGGGTAAAGAACCCCGTGAAACTCAATTTGTTTGTGCCCAATACAAGCACTTGGGATAAAACAGACAAGCTCCTGAGGCCAGACTTATGGTACAATGCTTACGATGGGGTACAATTGGGTTTTAATTTCAGCAAGAAGTATTATGCCTCGCTCACTGATTATGAATTGACGGCTTATATGAATGCTGGCATCGCCCAAGGTGCGGTGAAAGAAGGGGAGAAGTATGATTACAACAAGTTCAGCTACACCTTTCTCTCCAAGAGCAATTTCAATAAATACCTTAGGTATTCGTATTTGACCCTGTATTCCAACTTTATAGCAGGTATGCTCAAGAGCGGTGTTACGGTAGAGAAGATCATCAGGAAGCAGGATGACCAGAATCCAAGAACACTCACCATAGGTGCCAATATAGACCAAATGTACAGGCCACGTGTTTCTGATTACAATTATATCTTACTAGGTGGACCTACTTCAGTTCAACAAATGCATAACAACCTCAATCTCTTTGCTGATAAAAGGTATATGTTGCATAAGCGTATCGCAAGCTTAAGATTTGACCTCCGCACACCCTTTGTATTGAGCACTTTCAATTATTATTTTCTACAGATCCAAAATAACTACAATACGGCCTACAAGAAGTTGGAGATCAGGACGCGCTTGTTTGCAAGGTTCAGTCATGCACCCCAAAATAGGGTGCCTGGAGAATCGGCCCTCATGTTGGCTGGGGGGAATCAGGAAGAAGCTTTAGGCAATAAGTATTACAGAGCGAGAGGTTTGTTTCCCAGTCAATGGCAAAACACGAGCAACAGCATCCTGACGCATTACGGAGGAGGACTCAACATCAGAGGGTTGAGCAATTTGTATTATTCCAGTCTCAACAACTACGGTATGGTGCAATCTGGTGTGGCCGGAAACATAGAGGTAGACTTTGACCAAGTGTTTAAACTGAAGCCGATTAAAATGCTACGTAACTTTGCGCTGGATCTATACGCTTTTGGGGATGTGGCAGGCTTTAACACAGCCAACTTTGATGCCGTGGCTGTCAAATATGATCTAGCTGCCGATGCAGGCCTTGGGGGGATTCTCAAAATCAATTTTGGAAGTTATGACCTCAAACCTCTTTATCTAAGATTCGATTTTCCGCTCGTGGTAGCTTCACCCTATGGCAAACCACAAAATACCATTGCCGTGATAGGGGCGGGGAGGAGTTTTTAAGGGGGCATGTGGTACATTGGTAAAATCTCTCTCAAATTGTTTGATGGATTTGATTGAGATACGCAGGAAAAGAGGATGTACAATTTTGAAAACATAATCAAATCAAAATATAATTTGAAGACTTTCTTAATCATAATATTGGGATTTATTTCAAGCCATTTATATTCTCAGAGAATTACATGTGATAATATTTATGGGTATAACTTTTATCAGATTTATGAGGAATTAATATTGGATAAAAAATATAATGTAGAAGAATCAACTTGTTT
>CAMFLX010000071.1 GCA_945957555.1 uncultured Cytophagales bacterium | reverse complement strand
CAAAATTTCTTTCACTGTAAACAAAGGTGACAAAATAGCCTTCATTAGCAGAAACAATTTAGCTATATCCGCCTTTTTTGACATTCTTTTTGAAAAATCAAAAGCCGACGCTGGCACCTTTAGCTGGGGAACTACTGTAACAAATGCGTACTTCCCAAAAGAAAACTCAGAATTTTTCGCCAATACAGATCTCAACCTAGTAGATTGGCTTCGCCAATATTCCGTAGAGAAAGACGAAAGTTTTGTAAGAGGTTTCTTAGGTAGGATGCTATTCTCAGGTGAAGAAGCATTGAAAAAATCAAATGTACTCTCCGGTGGAGAAAAAGTAAGGTGTATGCTTTCCAGAATGATGCTTACTGGCGCGAATGTTTTAGTTTTAGATGAACCTACCAACCACTTGGATTTGGAAAGTATCACATCGGTAAACAATAGTTTAAATGAATTTAAGGGGATCGTATTTTTCGCATCCCAAGATTATCAGTTTATCGATACTATTGCCAATAGAATCATTGAACTTACTCCAAACGGCATTATAGACAAAGTGATGACATATACAGAGTATGTTACTAATGATGTTGTGAAAGAATTGAAGGAAAAAATGTACGCATAAGTTTGAAGTGTATTAAGTAACTTTTAGAAAGCTTTACTAAAACTCAATTTTTCGTAAAGCTTTTAAACATAAAGATATTTACAGTGAAAAATTTCAAAAAATATTATTCTATTAAAGCCAATCCTGAGGCCGTTTACAATGCTTTAGTCAATGAAATGATCATAGAACTTTGGAGCAATGCCGAAGCCAATTTCAAAGAAGAACCAGGAACAGAATTCTCGATTTATGATGGTGATATTCTAGGCAAAAATATAGAGTTTGAAAAGTACAAAAAGATCGTTCAAGAATGGTATTTCGACAACCCTGAAGGACAAGAAAGTATTGTAACCATCAAAATACATCCCGACAAACAAAACACCTCACTTGAAGTAAACCAAACCAATATACCGGAAGACGCTTATGACAACATCTCCGAAGGATGGCAATATGGTATAGTTGACTCAATTAAAGAGATCTTAGAGGAAGTTTAGTAATTTATAAAGATCAAACAAGCTCTATCCCATTACTATATAAAGTATTTTTGATCTTTACGTTTAAATCACCAATTACCTCGACTTGAGCATCGGTTGAGGTAACGCCTTCTATAGAAATCGTAATGTTCTTCCCTATTTTAAAAAGTACAATTTTAGGACTAGAAATGCGTTCATCAGCTTCCAATATTTGTATTATCAAAGACTTAACCCGATCATAGTCGATTTTTGAATCTATCTCTATTTTAATGTCAAAACCAAGCGTACCCTCTCTGGATATGTTTACTATGGTGCCATTAGAGAGTGGTCCATTGGGTACAATAACAGCTTTATTGTCAGTAGTAAGCATTATGGTATTGAATATTTGTATCTCTTGAACTTTCCCTATCTTCCCTTGTGCATCTATGGTATCGCCTACTTTAAAAGGCTTAAAAATCAAGATAAGGACTCCTCCTGCAAAATTGGACAAACTGCCTTGCAATGCCAAACCTACCGCCAAGCCAGCAGCTCCCAAGATCGTCACAAAAGAGGTAGTTTCTAGACCAAGCATACCTGCTATACTAAATAGCAATAACACTTTCAGTGTTACCGAAATAAGACTTTTGAGAAAGCCCCTTAATGAGATATCTAATTCTCTGACCTCCATGGCCTTAGCAAAAATTCGGGTAATTCTATTGATGATCCAGTTACCTACAATCCATACTAAAATAGCTCCAGCCACTTTGGGTAGATATCCCAGTACAATAGAAACTGTACTTTCTAACATCTTTTCATAATTACTGATATGCATACTGGTTTTAATTGAGAAATGAAATACTTTAAATTCTTAATAAGCATTATTCTGATTCAAAAAGAAAATTGTGATAAGCACTCTTTATTTCATTAAGTGCCTTTAAATTGTTTTGACTATCTGCCAAGATTATGCCTTTCTCATAAATCTCTTTAGCTTTGCTCACATTCAAATCTTCATAGTATTTTGCAGCGGTATAATAAGTTGGTAAATACTCAGGAAAATCAACTAATAGCTTTTCAAATAATTGATCGGCCTGTATATCTCCTAACTTCTGGTACTCTAATGCCAAACCATAATAATTAAAAGGATCCTTAGGGTCAGTCTCGATCCAAGATTTCAACATCTCTATTCTTTCCATTCGATTCTGTTTTATTTTCCAAAAAATAGTAGATGAGTAAGCCTGATGCAACCGTTGCAACCATCCATAAGCTCTCGATTGGTTTCATTTGTATTATTTTATAAATCATAAACAGCTCTATCATTATAAAAATGATTGGAACCACAGGATATCCCAAGGTCTTGTATTCCAACTGTGTATGCCTTTGTTTGTATCTACTAACGAACACTCCAAAAACAGTGAGGGTAGTCAAGATACTCAGGGTAAGTCCTAAATACTCAATGATAGATTGAAATTTAGAAACCCAACAGATTAAAATTGCCAGTCCTGCCTGAATCATGGTAGCCAGCACTGGGCTTCCATGGTCATTAATCCTGGCCAATTTTTTAATACTTTTAAAATCCTCACCTATGGTTTTAATTACTCTTGGACCAGCTAAGGTATATGAATTGATCGATGCAAAAAGTGCTATGCAAATAATCCCAGCAATAATCTTCCCTCCCAACTCACCAAAAATCTGTGTGCCTGCTATGTAGCCAGTGCAACCATCACAAAGTTCGCTCTTAAGCATCCCGATTGGTGTTGTATATAAAAAGACGAAATTCAAGCCCATATACAAGACCATAACCAATGCCGAAGCGATAATCAAAGATCTAGGTACATTCACTTTGGGATTAGAAACATCGTTAATAATATAAGTAATGGCATTCCACCCAGAAAAAGCAAAAGATACGTACACTAGAGAGATACCAAAACTGTCCGTAGTTATTTGGATCAAGTCATCTTTACCTATTGTAAAGCTAAAATCTTGACTTGGGGCCTGAAATATTCCAAAAATGATGATAATACAAATCAATAGAATATTCACAATAGTGATGACCTTTTGAATACTAGAACCCAGATTGAAACTTAAGATATTCAACAAGGTGATAAAAACAATTAAGAGCGTGGCTGTGACAGGGTTGCTCATACCAAATCCCATAATCTTATTGAAATAATTGGCAAATACCAAAGCCGCTGCCGCGGTGGGTCCAGCAAAACCTACAGTTGATGAAATCCATCCTGATATAAACCCAATGGCTGGATGGTAAATCTCTGACAAGAAATTATACTCGCCACCTGAGCGTGGATACCTAATAGCTAGCTCTCCATAAGTCAATGCTCCACAAAGAGCCATTACTCCCCCTAAAAACCAGAGAGCCAGAATGGCAAATACGGAACTTAGGCCTAATACCTGATAGCCCAAGCTCGTATATACTCCTACACCAATCATACTAGAGACGATGATGGAAACACAAGTAACTAAATCTATTTTTTTTACAGAATGGTTCATGGATATAAAAACATAAAAAACAAATTTATAAATAATCGTATAATAAGCATGCAAGTTTTCAATTCACCACTAAAGTTTAAATTATTTCTAATTAGCAAGCTACCCATGGCATGGATAGCTGGACTAAAAAAATTAGACTTAACACCTGAAAGGGCCGTAGTAGGAGTCAAATATAGCTATTGGACCCAAAACCCATTCAAATCCATGTATTTCGCTGTTATGGCTATGGCTGCTGAACTATCCACAGGGCTCTTGGTGCTGTCTCAAGTCCATAAATCGGGTAAAAACATATCAACTCTTGTTTATAAAATGCAGGCAGATTTTAACAAAAAGGCTGTTGGCAAAATCAGGTTTATTTGCGATGATGGCTCAATAGTTCAAGGCGTTATTCAAAAAGCTATCGATACTAGAGAAGGACAAACTTTAGAAATGACTAGCATTGGTTATAATGAAAATAACGAGCAAGTTGCTAAATTTGTGATCACTTGGAGCATGAAAGTAAAGTCCAAGGCATAAATTTGCAGATCATTGAGCTTTTCGCAATATAGTATAGCAGAAAAAACAAAATTCATCAATTATTTTGCTGAACATATCACTCCAAACAAGTTAAACCTTTTTGACACAATAATCCAGCAACGAACTAGGCATATAGCGGCAGTGGTAGAAAATATTTATGCAGAGCAAAATGCTACGGCAATCTTACGAACAACCGAATGCTTAGGCATACAAGATCTTTTTATCATCGAAGAATACAATAAATTTAAAATCCCCAAAAAGATCGCCAGTGGTGCTGCCAAATGGATTGATATTCACCGGTACAATAAAGAAAGCCATAGTCCTGAGGAAATCGTAAAAGATCTAAAAGCAAGGGGTTATAAGATTGTGTGCACCTCCCCTACCTGCCTTGATACAACTCCTTACAATATTGACCTTTCTAATAAACTGGCGATATTCTTCGGAGAAGAAGAACCGGGATTAAGCCAGGCGATGATGGATCTTGCAGATATACACATGAATATACCGATGTATGGCTTCACTGAAAGTTTAAATGTCTCAGTAAGTGCAGGCATAGTATTAAGCACCTTAGTACAACGAATCAAAGCAGGTAATCAACCTTGGCAACTCAATGAAGATGAAAAAGCAGACCTTAAACTTACTTGGATGTGCAACGCGATCAAAGGTGGTAAGGAAATGTTAGAACGACTTAAATAAAATTGAAATGAGGTTGATGTTCACCTCTGTAAAGCACGGTATTCTTCAGTAAGATATTTTTTAATCTGCTTAAGCTGCCCTCCATAGGTATTTGATCCAAAACTGATTTTATTCCCATCATTGAAAGTAATATGAAGTTGAGCCGCATTTACAGTATTAGACCTAGCACCCAAGTTTCCTACACTTACTTCTTTGATTTTGCTTAGAATCTGTAAATCTTCCATATCCTTGAGTGAAAAACATGCATCTCCCGTCTTCAAATCCTTATCAAAAATCTCTACCCAACCATCATGCCTCTTTTTCAAGATTACTCGGTCTTTCCCTATCCATAATATTATATAAAACACTATAAGCAAGGCAAATAATACCATACCAATAATATTGCCAGTACCAAGCGAGTATACCGCAGGTACTATACTCCCTATTAACAGTAGTGTGCTAATATTGATCAAGCGAAACTTCTTTTCATGGACGTAACCAATTACCTGTTCGCCTTCTTTTCGAGTATAAAATAACTTAGACATATCATTCTTAGACCTACAGACACCTACGAGGTTCTCGATTCTTTAGTTTAAAATAGTCTAATTATTCTTATTTTTGCTTCAAATACAGAAGACATGAGTTTTTTAGAACCGAAAATCAGAAAGACCACTATCAAGTTTTTAACCTTTGCTCTAGTACAAGCAAGCCTCCTAGTTTATCTATTAGCGACAGTAGGTTACAAAATTGTTGATGAAAAAACAAAGTCAGCTGTGGCACTTACTGGACTTTTTGTGCTAGTTGTATTTGTGATCGCTTTTGGTAAGGTTTATTATCAAAAAACCGCTGAGAATACTAAAAAGAAGAAAACAGAAAAAGAAAAATTGGACAAATATGACCAAGCCAATTTTGTGCAATGGTTTACCCTGTTTTTTTGTACACTCGCCGGGGCATATTTTTACGCGGTAAGGCAAGACTTAAGCTATATCGGAATCTCTGGGGCAAGCTTTGGATTCTTTTTGTATAGCTTTCCTAGTTTTACGAAATTCAAAACGGATTTTTATTGATTTACCTTTTATCATTAAGCAGTATAAATACAATGTTTCCATATATTTGATGTAATTACAGGAAAATGGATTCTATTTTTATAAGTTTGTATTAGTTTAGATTAAATCATATTTGACATGTTAAAGAAAGTTGTTGCATTAGTATTGATAGGGCTTTTTATTTCAGTGTCTTGCACGCGTCACAAAAAAGGATGTAAGCAAGCCCATAAGAATAAGAAAAAATTAAACTTGGCTCCAGGTTTTAAATAATATATTTTTAAGAGTATTAAGAAGACTTGTTCTGAAGAAATTCTGACAAGTCTTTTTTATGTACTATAACAATCCCTAAAATCACCATCCTAGTAAAGGTTCTTTTCTGTATTTTATAAAAAATAGCTTATTTTTGCAGGCAAATAACCAAAAATGACTGAACAGGTAAGCACTAAGCACATATTAGAGGCGGCAGAACGATTGAAATCAGTAGTTACACACACACCACTACAGAGAAATATTAGATTATCAGAAAGGTATCAGTGCAACATTTATCTTAAAAGAGAAGACTTACAGGTAGTACGTTCTTATAAAATTCGTGGTGCATACAACTTCATTAGCACCTGTTCAGAAGAAGAACTTTCTAAAGGAGTGGTATGTGCCAGTGCTGGTAATCATGCACAAGGCGTGGCTTTTGCATGTGCTGCACTACAAATTAAAGGCTATATCTATATGCCGAGCACAACTCCAAAACAAAAAGTTAACCAAGTTAGAATGTTTGGTCGTGAATATGTAGAAGTGGTGCTCACTGGAGATACCTTTGATGATAGTTATGCCGCATCAGTTGAATTTTGTACTAAAAACGGAATGAAATTCTGTCATCCATTTGATCATCCCCGAACCATCGAAGGTCAAGGCACAGTGGGCGTGGAGATCCTTGAAGACATACAAGTGCCCATTGACTATATACTCATGGCAGTAGGTGGTGGTGGCTTAATCTCAGGAGTTAGCACCTATTTCAAAGAAAAGTCACCAAACACAAAAATCATAGGCATAGAACCTTCTGGCGCACCCGCCATGTATGAATCTATCAAGCAGGGCAAAGTGGTTACTTTAGAGCAAATAGACAAATTTGTCGATGGTGCAGCCGTGAAAAGAGTGGGAGATCTTACCTTTGAGATTGCTCGAAAAAATATCGACAAAATGATCCTTGTACCTGAAGGTAAAGTTTGCTCTACAATCATACAATTATATAACGAAGAAGCTATAGTAGTTGAACCTGCTGGTGCACTTAGTGTTTCCGCACTAGACTTTTACAAAGACAAAATCATAGGCAAAAACATAGTGTGTGTGGTCAGTGGTAGCAATAATGACTTAGCTCGCATGAATGAAATTAAGGAAAGGTCTTTGAGCTATGAGGGGCTCCAACACTATTTTATTATTTCTTTCCCACAAAGGGCAGGAGCTTTGAGGAATTTCTTAGACAATGTGCTAGGCCCTAATGATGATATTGTTAGATTTGAATATACAAAAAAAACTCAAAAGGAAAACGGCCCAGCACTTGTTGGAATTGAGCTGAAAGACCCCTCAGATTACGAACCTTTGCTGAGAAGAATGGAGGAGCATAATATAATATACACCACCATCAACGATGACCCAAACCTATTTGGCTTCATCCTTTAAGAATACAAAAGCTCCGTTTTCGGAGCTTTTTCTTTAATCATGATGGGAACATCCATAGTTCCATATGATAAAAACGCATATAGAATCCTTCTAAAATTATGAATTTTATTGTAAATTTACTTTGTTCATCTAAAAACTATGGAAAAATCATAAACTATCAACCAATGGTATTCGACGATGTTATTATTAAAAACGGAGATACTATCTCTCAACTAGCCAGTGACTATGGTTATAAAACATCCGAGTGGGAACAGGTATGGAACCACCCTCTAAATTCTTCACTGAAAACCCTAAGAGGCTCCCCTACCCAAATTATGTCTGGCGACAAAATCATTATTCCTTTACCTTGGAAAATTACAAGTAAGGCGATGACCCCTACACTAGATAAGAAATTCCGTATAGATGTAAAAAGGGACGGCACCAAAGGCAAAAATCTCAAATGGGTTCAAACTGTATTTGGTGATAATCAACCTCTACTTCCCCCATCACCATTTAGTGTAGATTGGCCAGATGATGACGAGCCGTTTTACTGGACAGAGGCTGAAATCACCAATGATCCTTCTCTTCGCGGTCACTTTTCTGACAAACCAAGCCGAAATGCACCTGTAGGTCGCAGTACCCATTGGCGTGCAGTATTGTCACTTTGTTCTGTATCCGGCAAAAGGGTCTCCATATTTGAAACAATCGTGTGGGGTGTTAATTTTGGCACCAATGGTGTGAATACCAAATATCAGCCAAGACCTGCGACAGATTATGAAATAGATGGACACTTAAGATTACTGAGTATAGGAAAGGGCAAAACCCAAACATTTAAAAGCTTGGGCTGGACTTTCAGAAGAGCTCCAAAAAACTAAACTCAAATGAAGGATACATTATTGATATGCTTGTTACTTCAACTATTTGCCAGTTGCAAAGAAGCCCACAACACCAAACAAGAAATGGCTACAGAAAAGTCCAACGAACCCTTGAACATGACAGAAAATAAAATTGATAAGACAAAAAGCACTAGATCCTTGGCTGTAGTTAAAGCAAAACTCATTACAAGCGGTGGTGGAGAAAAATTTGTAAAAGACAGTATAGAGGTTCTTGAGGTAATCCAAAATCAGACTTCCTATAAATTCCCAAAACGTATAGACATAGCTCGTTATTCGTTCAAAGAGGGTATTCCCGAAAACAAAGAATGTATTCTTTACCTTACCGCATTTCCTTTTGGGGCTACGGAGCTTAACGAACAAAATGAATGGATGCTTTTAGACGGCGATGGTGCTTACGCTTGCGAATGCAGATAAATACTAACGGTCGAATAGGAATGAGACGATCTCATTCCTATTCAACTGCAATATTAAAACTCCACAATGATTCCTACCGTTGGCAGTATTTGCCCTGAAGTATTCGATAGTTCCTTGAGCAAATAATTATTTGAATTGTTAGGATCGGTCAAAGGTTTACCCTCTGCGTCTCTTTGCAAAAGTAGATAAGGTTGATTTTGTGCCTTAAAGTTGTAAAGATTCTGGATATCTATATACCAGTTAAGATTCCACTTTTTAAAATAATACTTCTTATCGATACGAAGATCCAATTGGTGAAAAGGTGAGAGACGATTGGCATTAACTTGAGTAAAATCTGTAACACCCTGACCATAGATATCCCAGTTCTGTTTCACCGAAGACAAGGCCAAACTATAGGGAGTATAGGGCTGCCCACCTAAAAGCCTCCATCGCGCCCCTATTTCCCAGTTGCGCTTAAACTTCTTTCCTGCCGTGAAACTCAAAATAAATTTATTGTCCCAAGACGATGGCAAATAAGTTTTGTCGTCGTTGGTAAACTCACTTCTAACTACCGTTACTGACATGATTCCAAAGAAACCTTTTATCAATTTCTGTTGCAGCAAGAACTCTAATCCATAACTCCTGCCTTTAGATGTTGACACCACAGCCTCATTGCCGATGGTTCCAAAATCAGCTCCTAAATTGGCCAATGATACCTTGTTGACCACCGATGCTGGATAGTTCCTATAAAACTTATAAAAGCCTTCCAAAGTAAACTTAGTATTAGATGAAGTATTGTACTCAAAACCAGCCACTAGGTGCTTACTTTGAATATATTTTACATCGTTTTCCTTGTTTACTAATGTACCACTCTTATCTCTGTAGCCCAATACCGTATAGGCAGGTTTCTGATAATAGATTCCCGTATTTGCGTTGAAAATAAGTTTCTGTGTAAGGTAATATGAAAACGACAACCTTGGTGACAATTGATTTAAGGGGTTAGTAGCAGATGCCCCGAAATCCGAACCATCCATACGTAAACCCGCTGAAGTATTCAATCTTTCATTGAAATATGATCTACTGAGCTGTACAAAGGCTCCATAAGTATTAAAATAGGATTTAGATTGAAAATCAATCAAATATACACTGTTGTCTGGACTTACCCTTTTATTATAAGTACTGTTATAGTAGCGAGCATACTCATAGTTTGCACCCATACGAATAAACATTTTCCTATACCTCACATAGCGCTCCATCCTGAACTTGTTTTCACTTTCTTGCGAGTTATATTTCAAATTCAGATTGTTTGGATCAGAGTCGTCATTAAGTTTATATTTAGTTGATTGGTTATCCAGCATGTTTCGACTCAACACAAATGTGTAATAACCATTTTTCCTGTAATGTCTATAATTAGCCCCTATCATATAATTCCACTGGTTATTGACAGGTAAATTTTCCCATATAAACTGCCTTTGCTCCTTATCCTCAAGAGTTTTCGCTTTATCTACCGCAGAACGATCTAGTTTAAACACATCATAGGCACCTACGCTGATCACAGTCAATTCGTTCTTATCATTAAACTTAGTCTTCACTTTGAACACATAATCATTAAAAGTTGGCAAAAATGGGAGTCCTATGATTTTGAACAAATTTTGCAAGTATGACCTTCTCACTGAAGCAATGTAGGTGGTTTTCTTACCAATAGGACCTTCGTTAGAAACCGTAAATTCACTGGCACCAATTGTCATTTGCGTAGCATATTTATCATTCCTACCATCCTTAAGCTTAAAATCGAATACAGAGCTAGTGGTATTGAATCTGTTAGCAGGGAAGGCTCCTGAAATCACATCCACATTTTTGATCAAGTTTACGTTAAGTATACCCACTGGTCCGCCAGATGCACCTTGTGTAGCAAAGTGATTGATGACAGGTGTTTCTATTTCATCAACGTAAAACTTGTTTTCGTTTGGGGCACCTCCACGAATAATGATGTCATTCCTAAAACTAGCAGTCGAAGCAACTCCAGGAAGCGCTTGAATAACTCGGGAAATATCCCTATTCCCTCCAGGATACCGCTCTATTTCATTTGTATTTAAGGTTCTAATAGAAAGAGGAGTTTCGTCAGTTTTGGTGAATTTTGAACCTTCCAAAACCACCGTTTCAAGTTCTTTCACCTCTTCCTCCATAGCAAAGTCAACCACTGTAGCAGCAATATTGGTTACTCTGATTTCGTATAATGTTTTTGTTTTAAACGTTTCCGATTCAACCCTTAAGTTGTATAAACCTGGTTCCAAGCCCGTAATCTCATAAACACCACTTGAATCCGCCTCCACAGCCATTTGTTTTTCAGCAATTTGCACTATTGCAAAAGGTATTGATTCGTTATTGATCGCATTGTATACCCTCCCCTTTACTGCACCTGTCTGTGCCATTGCCACTACACTAGTGACCAAAATTGAAATCTTAACTAAATATGTTTTCATGAAAATTTAAAATCCAGCATTGAAACTTGAAATAGATGAGATTGTTTGAGAAAGCTACTAAAATATATTAAATCAAAAAAGTTCTCCATAAAAGCTATAATTCATTTAAATTTTTCTTTGGGAACGTTTATGTGCGAATATGGTTTACTAATGCAGAAACATATTTTTAGAGCATACAAATGAAAAAAGTCGCATTAGTAACAGGTGCCAACAAAGGTTTGGGACTTGAAATGGCAAAGCAACTTGCCCAAAAAGGAATTCAAGTAATCCTCACAGCAAGAGATCCAGAGAAGGGTGCCAAAGCAATCAAAGAATTAGAACTATTAGGTTTAAATGTCGAGCTCCTACAGTTAGAAACAACTTCATCGTCAGACATTCAAAGAGTAAAAGAGTATATCGAAAGCAAGTATGGTAAATTGGATATTCTCATTAACAATGCAGGAATGATCCAGGGAGAAGGTTGGGGTGGTAATTCTGTGGAGACGATCTCCATGAGTAATATTAGAGAAACGTTTGACACCAACTTCTTCAGTTTGATTGAGATCACACTCGCACTTCTTCCGCTTATCAAAAAAGCTGAAGCAGGAAGAATCATCAATATGTCAAGTATCATGGGGTCGCTTACCTTACATGCAAGTGAAGGCTCTCCAATTTACGATTCCAAACCATTTGCATACAATGCATCGAAAACGGCTGTGAATCAATTCACAGTACATCTTGCTCATACGCTAAAAGGTACTTCAGTAAAAGTATTCTCGGCGCATCCAGGCTGGGTTAAAACTGCACTTGGCACCGATTACGCACCCATGAATGTGACCGAAGGTGCCAAAACTGGCGTAGACCTCGCACTAGATCTGGTAAATGTGCCTAGTGGCTCTTACACACACCTAGGCCAATCCCTACCCTGGTAAGTAATCCATAGAAAAACTAAAGGCCCTGTTTCTAGTGCTGGTAAACAGGGCCAAATTACCTAAAAGTATGTTAAGCCTATGTTACCATCCATTTCAAAACAAAGTATTAATACTCAATTGAGTTTCAGATAGTTTTATTTCGAAAAAACTTATTAATTTTGCACCCAAATACGCCAAGTATATATGCAAAATAGATTAGCGGTGCTTGATTTAGGCACCAATACTTTTCATTTGCAGATTGCCGAAATCAACGGCAACTTGCATAGAAACTTATTTAAGGAGAAACTCCCAGTCATGATTGGCAAAGGGGGCATCTCAAACGGCTATATCACCGATGAAGCACAACAAAGAGCAATTGACGCATTGGTGTATTTCAAACAACAATCTCAAGTTTTCAAAACAGATAAAATCATAGCCATAGCTACCAGTGCTTTCCGAAATGCAAAAAATGGCAAGGAACTAGCTCACAAAATTTTATACAATACAGGTATAGAGGTACAGATTATTGATGGGGATGAGGAAGCTTCCCTTATATACGAAGGCGTAAGCCTTTGTGTACCTGACATGTCAAAGCCTCATTTGGTTATTGATATTGGAGGGGGTAGTGTAGAGTTCATTATTGGTTGCGCAGGAGATGTTCTCTGGAAAAAAAGCCTAGAAATCGGAGGTCAAAGGCTCATGGATAAATTCCACTTATCAGACCCTATCCCCGCCCAATCCGTTCAAGACCTTTATCTTTATCTAGATGAGCAACTCCAATCACTATACGAAGCTATCAATACTTATTCTCCTGAGGTATTCATAGGCTCATCAGGCAGTTTTGACACGCTCGATGAAATCTACAGAAAACAATCAGACGCCAGTTTTGACATCGACGAGATACTCAACGACCATTTACCTGTAACTCACTATAAAGAGATATTTCAAGTCCTATTACATAAAAACAGAACAGAGCGTTTGTTAATTCCAGGCATGATCCCCCTCAGGGCTGATATGATTGTCGTTGCTTGTTGCCTGATCAATAAGGTTATTGAAAAAATAAACACAGATGTGATTGTTGTATCTACTTGTTCACTCAAAGAAGGTGTAATCAAACGTGAGATGAACTTGAAATTTTGCTAATCAGCCACCAATACCTATTATGTATAAACTCAAAGATACCCTTGTTGGATTCATCAAGGAGGATTTCAATTGGAAATATTATTCTATCAATGCCATATTTCTTATCATTTGCATTGTACTAAACTACCATTTTGAATTTGAAGACCAGATCATCGGAGCCTATAAGCGACAGCCCATTGCCTATCTTGTAATGTTCTGCTACTACCTAACACCTTTTACATTCAGCATCGTGAGCTATTTAATAACACATAAACGCCAACAGCGTAGTTTTTTGCTCAAAACACCTATTATCAAAAATATACTTTGTCTTTTTGTAATGCTTAGTGTCTATACCGCATTTTATCACCACAAACCATTGATTGAAAAACATTTGCCTTACGAAATCCAATACCTTACTAAGCTTACCCTTAACAATGCAATTTCAGCTATCTCAATGTTCTCAATGACATACCTCTATTGGAAATATATGGACAATAGTACCCCTAACAGCTTTTATGGCTTTACTACAAAAGATACAAGTCTCAAGCCGTACTTTTTAATGATCATCATTATGATTCCGCTCATTACCTATGCTTCATTCCAAAAAGATTTTCTCAAATCATACCCAATCTATTTCCCTCATTACGCCGTTGGATATTTAAGAATTAAAGAATGGATCTTAGTTGCCGTGTTTGAAGCCAATTATGGTTTCGACTTTGTTGCCACAGAACTCTTCTTTAGAGGACTCCTCATTTTAGGCCTCAGTAGATATATGGGACGCACTTGTGTCATACCCATGGTTACAACCTATTGTATATTTCACTTTGGCAAACCTATGGGAGAAACCATAAGCTCCATATTTGGTGGATACATATTAGGCGTTTTAGCCTTAAGAACCAGAAGTATTTATGGAGGTATCATTATTCACCTTGCTGTTGCTTACATGATGGAGATAGGAGGCTACCTCGGGAATCACATAATTACACAACCCAAATAATGTTCCAAAAATACAAGTTCAAACACATAAGCACCTTGGAATAATCCATTAAGTACATTTCATCCCATCCCCCACCCTTACTTCAGTATTACATATTTCTTCTAAATCCTATTCATAATTGTTGACAAATAATAAGTTTTTATTTTAAAAAAACAGTTTTTAATATAAAAAAAATATATAAACATATTAATACGACTCCTCCCCCATAAGGGAAAGAGATTGAAAATATTCTATATCCTATCTATAGAGTATAAATAAAATGCAAATTTAAGTTTGAATATTTAAATATTATCTATACCTTTGAAATGAGTTTAAATCCTAAATCATGTCGAACACGAACACCGCGACAACTACCCATTGGAAAATCATGCTTAACCCAGAAAAGCATGTGTCCATCGATGAGCTCAGGAAAATATCCCTGTCGTCCATCAACGCTGTACTCACAAACTCGTTTTGTGATTCCTTGGAAACAGGTTTGCCCAAAAGAAAAATTCAAGAGAATTTAATTAGTATTTGGTCAATCACTGATTCTGAAACTGCACGATATATCGTGGAATGGCTACTTACCGACGGACAGGATGTTCTATATGAAAACATTAAAAAGATAACTGTCGAAAATGAGTTACTCAAAGCAAAAGAAGAACTCAAAAAGTTGTCCAAAAACACAGAGTATATCAGAAAATACGAGAAGTATGTAGAAAACATCTACTTGTTCAAAAAACATTACCCTCAGATAGAGATTATTGATAAAGATCTTCAGAAGGGAATTAAGGCTTGGGATATCAGCAGAGCGATATTTATTGCCAGAATGTGCCTTGATATCAAATATATCAATCAAAGACAATTTGACGACTATCTGCAACTAGCCACACTAGAGGCTAGAAACAGGTACAACTCATGGAAGGAATACGCTAGAGGCTATCTCATAGGGAGGGCTATGTTCTCATTTGACAGCGGTCTTATGGATACGATTGATGTAACGGAGCATTTGCTCAGAAACCCGAAAAGCACTTGGTTATATACTGGTTGGTTCAGATAAATCGACTCAAAACACTTATGCACATCCTAGCCTCTTTGTCTTATAGCTTCATACACAATTACCGAAGCCGCTACACCTACGTTTAAAGAACCAATCTTTCCAAACATTGGAATCTTTACCTTCTCGTTACTGAGCTTTAAATATTCTGGCGAGATACCTTCTTCTTCAGAGCCCATAATAATTGCCGTAGGAACTTTTAAGTCAATGTCATAAACCATCTTGTCGGTTTTCTCTGTACAAGACACTACCTGAAGACCAAAATTTTTCAAATCATTGATCACATTCTTAAGGTTGTGCTCCCTACAGATAGGAATATAATTTAAAGCACCTGCAGATGTTTTTACGGCATCGCTATTAATACGTGCGCTACCTTTATCTGGAATAATGATGGTATGAACTCCAGCACATTCTGCCGTTCTACAAATCGCACCAAAATTCCTTACATCTGTAACCTTATCCAAAATAAGCAACAAAGGTGTTTCTCCCCTTTCAAATACATCACTAACTATGTTTTGATAATCTGAATAAATAATATTGGCAATAAAACCAATTACCCCTTGATGGTTCTTTTTTGTAATTTTAGAAAGCTTTTCTGACGGCACAATCTGAAATGGAATCTGAGCATCTTTTGCCATCTTCATGATCTCATTTGTATTAGTACTCCCTTTCTGAATCAAGAGTTTCTCTACTGCCTTTTGTGCCTTGATAGCCTCCATAACTGGGTGTATCCCAAATATGTAGTCACCTGTGTTAGAATCCATTAATCTATGTTACCTTGTTTTATATGATCTATAGCTGAGGTAAAACGCCCTCTAATATCCGTAAAATTCCCGAAAATGTATTCGTCCCAATTGTTTTTGACAAATACAACTTCTGCGCCAGAGTCGTATTGCCAAACAACTTTTTGTTCCTCGGCTTTTATTGTTTTAGGTTTACCTAATAAAATATAGGTCATCCCCATATCGCTCTTCCAGCCCAGCGTCTTTGCATTAAACTTTTCATTGGCATCGTATACACGCTGATAATACACCTTTATGACCCTTCTGGTCAAATCCAATTTATCCCCAACGAAACCTACCCAAAAATCATCTAGAGCCTTCTTTGGGCTATCTGTCTTCAATATACTTTTATAACCAACAGAATCAACCAGATAGGCCAATGGCTTTAAGAGTTCTGAGGCCTTATTGATTTTGGGGAAAATATTATCAACCACTGCTATTGTTTTCGCATTGGCAAACAGGGAATCAGAGGCAAATTCATAAAACCCTTTTTGTTCCAAATAAAATGAAACTTCCGAGTTTATCTTTTTCACTAAAGGCTTATAATTTTTAACGGTAGGAGTCTCGGATGTAGGAAAACATGTTTTTTGACTCTCATAATCATAGAAGCGCACATATACTCTTTTATCAACACTGCTAATAGGAACGACCACTTGCCCCAATAGAAGTGTATTGGCAATAATTGGCTCCAGATTACTATCATATAAATAAACCGCGTTTGCGATTCTAGTATCAGGGGCAAACCTTAAGATGAAATCAGTTTTCCCTATCAAATCAGGATTTTGATTGCTGACCTGTATCATGACAGAATCACCGCCCGTCATATCTATGGGCAATTTGAAACTATAATACTTTCCATCAAAGTTGTAATAGCTATCGGTAATGATATATTTTTTTGAAGGCCCTGTACCTGTTAATACTGCAATAAAAGTAACAGGCTTGCTGCTATTCAGCGTTCTCTTTTGCAAAGCCACTTTAAGGTTAATATATAATTTGTCTTTAGCTTGAGACAAGTTGTAGGAAAATTCATTCTCCACTGTTCTGATACGATGTGCCTCTGGTTGATCGCTGTAAAAATGATACTCCTTTTGAGCAGAAGAACCCAAAAAAGCAATGACCAACCCTATCAGATATAACTTTATATTCATCCTACTTCTTCTGTCTTCACTACGGGTGCCGTACTAGGCTTTTCCGCCTTGCCCATTGGCTCTATAGTCACTGTAAAGCTATCCATTAAAGGTAAAACATACATTTTTTGCAAACCTGTTAGTCCAACTTGAAAAGTCCCCGCATTCAAGTATTGACCATCCTTAAGGCCCCAGAGCTGATATTGCAGTGTCCTATCCAAGGAAAAAGGAGTTGACACGATCGCATACACTTGTCCATCTATTTTCGACTGATATACCGTCATGGACAAACCAGTGCTACCACTTTCATTGGGGCTGAGCACATATTTAGTATAACTCTTATCTTTAAGTAATACAATTTCTTTTTGGGCCGTTTGCATATTATAAGTCTCGTTTTCTAAGAGAACTGCCATTCGACCATTTTCAATCTTGGCAGCCTCATAGTTTTGTTGGGATTCTTGAAATTTTATTCTAAAATAAAAACATCCAGCCACAAAAACCAATGTCGAAGCAATATATATAAGTCTTTCTTTCAAGTTCATACGGAAGCAATCAACCCCTCTAAGCTTTTTTTATGCTTTGTAAGCCCTAATTTAAACATTTGTGAAGAAATATTTTCTATCACCGCCTCATTGATCTTCAGTTCGTGATTCCACTGAACTGTTTTAAGCCATTCAGCTACCTGATCTTCCTCCAAATGATACTTTTTAGCAATCATCGATACGACATCGGGATGATTCTTAAAGTTTTTATTGACCTGATTGATCATCACTAAAGCATCATACATCACTGTTTTTTGTTCTTTTAGAAAGTTTTCACTTGCCACTACCACAAAACATGGCCAAGGCGTGAGCACCTCGCCTATCCTACGAAAGATACCTTTATCCACAGAAGGCTGAGTTGTATATTTTTCCCAGAAAAACACATCGGCAGTCTTATCTGTAAGGGTCGTTTCGGCACCTCTCAGACTATTAGCTATTACAAACTGTGTTTCATTCAGTGTTTTTCCAAATTTTTCAGCATGTACATGAGCCATAAGGTGAGAACCTGAACCCATGCGACTTACTGCATATTTCTTGTCAAATATCTCTTTTTCTTCCTTGATTGCCGAAGCTTCCGCCACATGTATACCCCAGTTCAATGCTGAAAGGGTATACCATTGTACAATCCTTGCTTTGGTACCATTACTAATCGCCGCTACTGCACCTTCAGTAAGCACAATAGCCAGATCCAGCTTATTACTGTCTATGTCTTGCATCATAGCGCCAGTACCTGTAGAATAATCGACCCAATTGATTTTGATACCTCTTTGAGCAAAAATATTATTGTCTGAGGCATAGTGCCAAGGCATGTTGAAGTGTTCAGGCACTCCTCCTACTTTGATGATGTGCATTTGGCGAATGAAGATTTCTGCAAATTTATCAAAAATAAACACGTAAGCCAATGTATGCATATGATAAAAGTCAGTGACTTGCAGTATTTTTACAAATTGGAGCGCAAAGATTTCTCATGAAAAGGGCTTTTTTCTTTTTGTTTAGTTTCGTCTTACAACATATCTCAGGTCAAGCAATGCTTTCCTTCGATCATGAAACCGTTCACTTAGGTAAAATCCCCGAAGGGCCGAGCTTTGAGATTCTTTTCCAGTTTAAAAACGTTGGTAAGTCCCCACTGATCATTTCAAATGTACAATCGTCTTGTGGTTGTATAGTAGGCTCCTGGCCAAAGAACCCAATTTTGCCGAATGAAAGAGGGACTATCATTGCTAATTTCTTATCCAAAGGCCATCTTGGCCGTGTACACAAAAACATCACTGTCATAAGCAACGACACCTCCAACCCTTCAATGCCCTTATTTTTCAAATGCGAAGTTGTAACAGGAATGAATCTTCGGAAATTGATTTTTACCAAACCAAATTCCTCAGACACATTAAACTACACAACAGATCAGAAAATAACACTAAAACCTATTATTCGGCATACTCAAGGTATCTTACTTGATGTTCATAATACTGATTCTTTACCAGTTTATCTTCAAATCAATGATTTCGAATCAAGCCTAAAAACATTTTGGAGCCTAAAACGCAAAACACCACATACGCTAAACCAACTTACAAAAAATTGGAATAAATTCTATTTCAAAAAGATAATACTACAACCACACAGCAAACAATCACTTTATTTCAAAACTGATCCCGCTTCTAAAACTCCATATACCCAAAACCTACTACACGTTTTGGTGAATGAAACCACATTTGAAATACAAATTATTCCTGAAAACAAATAGTCAATCTCCTCGCTTCCTTTCATAAAGTTTACACATTAACACTTAAACATTTAACACCCGTCCTGCAATTTGCTTATATTTGCCATTTATTAGCGATTAGATTACTTGGAAAGTAAGATATTTAAATACAACGAAGATTTTCTACTAGAAGCAGGAGCCACGCTCCATGGCTTTCAGTTACAATATTCCACCTTGGGCAAAATCAATGAAAGCCAAAGCAATGTGATCTGGGTTTGTCATGCCCTCACTGGAAATTCCTTAGTTACCGAATGGTGGGATGGCATTGTGGGTGATGGCAAGCTGTATAACCCTAAGGAGCACTATATCATTTGCGTGAATGTACTTGGTTCTTGCTACGGCTCTACAGGCCCTCATGAGATCAACCCTGAGACCAAAAAGCTCTATTATTTGGATTTCCCAGATGTTACCATACGCGACATGGTAAGGGCCATTGACATACTTAGGGAATCACTACATATCCACAAGATTCATACCTTATTAGGGGGCTCTTTGGGAGGCCAACAAGCTATGGAATGGGCTATTATGAAACCAGACCTTATAGAACACCTGATCTTGATGGCTACCAATGCACAGCATTCTCCTTGGGGAATTGCCTTCAACGAAACCCAACGTATGGCTATCAAGGCGGACCCTACTTGGAAAAACGAAAGTAAAGATGCGGGGCACGAGGGCCTAAAAGCGGCCCGCGCCATAGGCATGCTCTCCTATCGTAACTATGAGGCCTACTGGAATACACAATTGGATAGCGACATAGAAAAACTAGAACACTACAAAGCCAGTTCATACCAGCTCTATCAAGGCATGAAGCTGGTGGAACGATTCAATACTCACGCCTATCTCTGTTTGAGCAAAGCAATGGATTCGCACCATGTGGGAAGAAGTAGAGGTGGTGTAAAAAATGCATTGAAACAGATAAAAGCTAAAACATTGGTAATTGGAATCAGCAGCGACTTTTTGTTTCCAGTAGTGGAGCAAAAATTTTTGGCAGACCATATTCCCAATGCTAAATACGAAGAAATAGATAGTTTCTATGGTCACGATGGATTTTTGGTAGAATTCAAAGCCATCACCGAAGTGATTCTCGACTGGAAACAATTAACGGACTGATTCAACCCAAACACTACAAATGACGAAAAAAATTAAAATAGGACTTTTTGGATATGGCATCGTAGGTCATGGTGTCTATGAAATCTTGAGTAAAAACGAAACCGTAGCCCACGTAGTCAAGATCTGTGTGAAAGATCAATTCAAGCGTCGCGACTTGCCCATGGAAAGCTTCACTTTTGAGAAGAACGACCTGCTTTTCGACGACGACATCAACTTGATCGTGGAAGTAATAGACGACGCTGAGGCTGCTTTCGAAATCGTATCTACGGCCATGAAAAACGGCAAGAGTGTGGTGACTGCCAATAAAAAGATGCTGGCCGAACACTGGCGCGAACTCATACAGATCCAACAAGAGAACAAGGTATCTCTACTTTACGAAGCATCAACTTGCGGAAGCATCCCGATCATCAGGAATCTTGAGGAATATTATGACAACGAACTACTCTATTCGGTAAGTGGTGTATTCTCTGGGTCTTGCAACTACATACTTACTAGGGTTTTTAATGAAAATTTAGACTTTGACATCGCCCTTAAGCAAGCGCAAGATTTGGGCTTTTTAGAAAAAGATCCCACGCTGGACTTGATAGGCCTCGACGCCTCGTATAAGCTTTGCCTACTCGTGGCACACGCTTATGGTGTTTATGTAAGGCCAGAGGACATGCTCAACCACGGCATTCTCAATCTCTCCAGCTTCGATGTACAGTTTGCCAAAGAAAAAGGCTACCGTCTCAAACTGGTTTCTTATGTGGGCAAGATTGCAGAAGACCGCATCACCATGTTCCTGTCTCTTATACACAT
>CAMFLX010000070.1 GCA_945957555.1 uncultured Cytophagales bacterium | reverse complement strand
GTTGGGATTAGCCGTGTAATTGTTGGGATTAGCCGTGTAATTGTTGGGATTAGCCATGTAATTGTTGGGATTAGCCGTGTGATTGCTGGAACTAGCCGTGTGATTACTGGAACTAGCCGTGTGATTGTTGGGAGTAACCACGTAGTTGTGCCGAGTAGCGATGTAGTTGTTCCGAGTAACCATGTAGTTGTTCCGAGTGGCGATATAATTTCGGCGCATCTAGAAAGTATTCAGTCCTCATTATACAGTCTATATTAGGACTCATCACTTCATTCAAAATTTAAAACTCAACATTTATAATTCCAGAGTAGGACTTGGTGTTTTGGTGCAATACAATTGCCCATGTCTCAATATATGTTCATTGTTCATTAATTTTTTTTATTGTTTTTTTCATAAGGTGCTCACCATTTCCCTGTCTGTTTTGTATAGGCACAATCTTAATGGGGAAAAATATGATGAAAAGAAATTTACATGTACTTATTGTACTTTTAGGAATGGTGAACGTCTTATTGGGGCAGACGTATCCACCTGCTTGTGTGGTTACGATGCCTTACAGCAACGCTTATTTTAAGGCTGGTACAGACGTAGAAATCCATGTGTATGCTTCCGATATAGGGAAGACGACTAATAATGGCACGGTGACCAAGGTGGAATTCTACAATGGTATCACAAAGCTTGGGGAGGCTACTACCCATACCAATTACACCTATAAGTATGTATGGAAGTGTATTACCGCGGGAACATACACGATCAAGGCAAAGGCGACTAATGACAAAGGGGTTGCTTTCACCTCTGCGGGAGTGATTATTACTGTAGGTACAGCTAACGTGACCCAACGGGGCATGAGTGCTTGCAAAGGTAAATATCTGGCGAACATCATTGCTGGTTCTCCCAATGTAAATTACAATACCCTTTGGAATGGTGTAACGGCAGAAAACTCATGTAAATGGGGTTCAGTAGAAGGTTCGCGCGATGTGATGAACTGGGGCGGTGCCGATGTTTCTTACAATCATGCCAAAAACAATAACTTGATGTTTCGTTACCATGCTGCCATGTGGGCTGCACAGTATCCCAACTGGATCTTAGGTTTGAGTACTGCCGATGCCCGCGCCGAGGTAGTGGAGTATATGGAAGCTATTGCGGCTCGTTATCCCCTCATAGATCAAATTGACGTGTTGAATGAGCAATTGGGCAACCATCAAGCCGATAATCAGAAGTTTAGAAACTTGCTGGGAGGCGGAACCAACGTTTCCTCTACAGATTTTGGTTGGCAAATATGGTTGTTTGAACAGGCAAGGAGGATTTTTCCCAACACTAAATTGATCCTCAATGACTATGGTCTGGAAAACGATCAAGGTGCCATCAACCAACAATTGAACCTACTGAAGGTCTTGAGAGATAGAGGTATCGTAGATGGATTTGGAACTCAGGCGCACTGCTTTAACATCGACGGAATGACGGCCACTGCATTAAAAAATGCTTTGGATCTGATGGACAATTCAGGTCTTCCAACATATGTAACAGAGTTGGATTTGAATGGCGGTTCAGAAAGCGACAATAACGCTGCGGCCCAATTATCGAGTTATCAGACGCATTTCCCGGTATATTGGGAGCATCCCTCGGTAGCGGGTATCACTTTATGGGGATACGTTACTAACGCAACTTGGATAGGAGGTACGGGTCTTATGAGTAGTAGTGGAACCGAAAAGTCGGCCATGACATGGCTCAAAAGCTACGTGTCTGGCAAACCAAGCGTAGGATATCCGATTTGTGCTAAGGCCAATTGTACACCCGTGGGTCAGGCGCCCACTGTAAGCCTTACGGCACCGACTAATAACAGTAGTTTTACCACTTTGCAAACCATCACACTGTCGGCCAATGCAAGCGATGCGGATGGCACGATCACAAAGGTTGACTTTTACGATGGTACTACCTTGATCGGGACAGACAATACTTCGCCTTATAGTTTTACTTGGTCAAGCGCATCGGCGGGGACACATTCCATTACTGCAATAGCTACAGACAATACTGGTCAGACGGCTACTTCCACCGCAATAACCATTACCGTTACGGCAGCACAGGCGCCGTTTAAAGGAACCCCACATCCAATTCCAGGTAGAATCGAGGCGGAAGATTATGATTTGGGAGGCCAAGGCATAGCCTACAACGAAGCCAATACAAATGGTAACGAGGCGGGCGCCACTCTGCGAAACGACGAGGTAGATATAGAAGCTACCCAGGATGCGACAGGAGCATACAACGTGGGTTATATCATGAATGGTGAGTGGTTGGAATACACGGTGAACGTTGCCACCACTGGGTTATACAGCCTAGATCTACGTGTGGCTTGCGACGGCACGGGCCGAACCTTACACATAGAGATGGATGGGGTGAACGTGACAGGTCCCATAACAGTGCCCAGCACTGGCGGCTGGCAAGTTTGGACCACTGTGACGGTGAACAATCTTAACCTGAGCCAGGGGCAGAAAGTCATGCGCATTGCCTTCGACTCAGACTACATGAACCTCAATTACGTGGAGTTCAAGACTGTGGTAACCAGTGTGGAAGATGAGGATATGGGTATGTCACAATTGTACCCCAACCCCTTTACGCAGCAACTGCACTTCGAAACGGACGGAGATTTTGCATATCAGTTGACCAATATAACAGGGCAAGTTCTGGAAGCGGGCACAGCCAGTGACAAGGTTAGCTTGGCAGGGAGTCAGCCTAAGGGTGTGTACATGCTAAGGATTACCCAAGCCAACAAGATCAATGTGGTAAAAGTGGTGAAAGAATAACAAATAATGTGTACTCAATCATATTGGATGGCTTATAGAGCCTAAACAAGAGCAACCCCGCATTGAGGTTGTTCTTGTTAACTTAAAGTTGCAATGGTTATGGCTTGTAAGGGCAAATGGCTGAAGAAGAAATAGGACGGGCTAACTTGATCGGGCGACAACAATAAGTAGCTGATTTGTATACGCTTAAGGTTACCCATAACTAGAAGGTTAACCTAGTTAGGTTGGTGAAAACCGATTATTAATTTGTCTAACGGCATCAACGGATGAAGATTACTGATTCTGTTGGTGCTGTTTTTTATTTGTTGGGCCATTGCTCCAAATCCGTATTTAACCCAGAATACGCATTAGAAATTTACTGCGACAAAATGCTACCTCAAATTCATTTCAATACTCGTTTTTCTTCATTCAAGCTAGCATTACTAGCTTTTCATTCAGAAAAACTCCGTGTCTCACGACTTTTTTGTATCATTCCGTCTCGTCACAATCCCCAATGCGTATTCTGGGTTAAATAGAACGGTCTAAAAATTTATGCCTCACAATGCTTACCAGTATGACCATGCGATTGTATAGGATAGATTTTTAATGACAAGATAATAGCTGGATGATCAATAATTTGCTAAAACCGTTTGCAGTATTTCTCTTTACCTTTGCGTGGGTGTATGTTTGTAAGGCTCAAAATGGGCCTTATATAGCCTTATTTGCGCAACAAGCTCCCAAAATAGATGGAGACACTAGCGATCAGGTTTGGAAGGATTCCAAAACTTGGTATACCTACAATCAGGTGTGGTTAAATAACGTAGGAACTACGCCTACACCAGAGGATTTCTCTTGGAAGTTCAAGCTTGCTTGGACCAAAGACCGCTTTTACATACTTGCAGTGATTACCGATGATGTCATCAGTGACCGCTACCCCAATGCCTTGGATAGATATTATGAAGACGATTGCTTCGAAGTGTTTTTCGATGAAGACAAGTCTGGTGGGCAACATCAAAAGAGTTTTCAGGCTTTTGCTTATCATGTATCTTTAAAGTATGACATCGTAGATTCTGACAACACGGGTGCCGCCAAACTTTTTAACGACCACGCTGAGGTTCGTATGGACACCGTTGATGGTAAGTATGTCTGGGAGGCCGCTTTTAAAGTTTATGATAAAAACTTTACACCTACAAATCCAGGCCAACCTGTAAGTCTGTTTGCAGTGAAAAAGATGGGATGGGCCTTGTCTTACTGCGATAATGACGGTAAGGCACAGCGCGATCATTTCTTTGGGTCAGAGTATATAAGTGCAACCGATAAAAATATTGCGTACATCAATGCTGATGTTTTTGGCACCGTGGAGTTGATCAATCCATCAGTCCCCACTTTTAGTCATGTTCTTGTAGATAACGGACTTGTCAATCCTACTGCAATGCAAATAGCACCTAATGGCGATATTTATGTTTGTGAGCAAAAAGGAAATCTCAAAGTGCTCCAAAATGGAGAACTGCAAACTGGAAATTTAGTGCATGTCAACGCAAATACAGATGGCCCAAGCTATACAGAGCGGGGTCTTCTGGGCTTGGCCCTAGATCCAGACTTTGCCCAGAACCATTTCATATACTTGTTTTATACAACTAATGCAGGATTTGTACACAACAGGGTCAGTCGTTTCACTATAGACGGCACAAAGGATGTATCAAGTACGGAGCTCATCATCACAGAGCTTGATTCCCTCTCTTCTGCGTTCAATCATAACGGGGGTGCCATGCATTTTGGCAAAGATGGAAAACTGTACATTGCCACTGGTGAAAACGCCACACCCAGTAATTCTCAAGATTTAAAAAATACGCACGGTAAGTTGCTCAGGATTAATGCCGACGGGAGCATACCTCACGACAACCCCTTTGGGCATGTTTCATGAGCAGATCCACGAATATGGTCTTATGGACTTCGCAATCCCTTTACTTTTGACATATCTACATCAGGTAAGATCTTTTTGAATGATGTAGGCTTTGAGAGTCGGGAAGAAATCAATGATGCCTCCCTTGGAGGTCACAACTATGGGTGGCCCATAGAGGAAGGTCTTGTTGCTGCTGCACAATTTGAGAAGCCTGTCTATGTTTATAACCATACTACTTCCACAACCACTACCGATAGTACAGGTTGTGCCATCACAGGTGGCGTCTTTTTTGAACCTCTTCAAACCAATTATCCACAAGCGTATATAGGGAAATACTTTTTTATGGATTATTGTGGCAAGTGGATTAATATGATTGACCCAATAAGTGGTTCTGGAAGAAAAACCTTTGCGACCAAGACACCTAGATATCCTATAGCGATTGATCATCACCCAGACGGTAACCTATATTACCTAACTCGTCAGAACGGGTCCATTTATAAGATCGTTTACTCTGGGCAGCCAGTTCCCATTATTACCCGCCAACCTGAATTTGTCAAAGTTATGGTAGGGCAGGAGCTCAAGATTCCTGTGAGCGTTAGCGGGGCGGAACCGATGACTTATATATGGAAGAAAAACGGAGTAGTAGTCTCTGCGGCAAAGGGCAATGAACTTGCTACGAGCAATGTTCAATATGCTGACAGCGGAATGTATACATTGACCATAACCAATGCCTTTGGTGTGGGCGAAACAAAACCGATCAAAGTTCAGGTAATAGCATACAATTCGGCTCCAGTAGCTATGATAGACCAAGTCTTGGATCTTACTTTTCAAGGGGGACAGACTTATAAGATATTAGGCCATGCAACCGATTTGGAAGATGGGCAGCTTTCCGGTGCTGGTTTTAGTTGGTCGGTGGACTTATACCATGGTACTCATATTCACGATGGAATGCCTGTTTCTGGAAATGAAAATATGGAGTTTACCATCCCTGTAGCTGGTGGACACACCGAGACCAATATTTTTTACAGGGTTACTTTACTCGTAAAAGACTCAAAAGGCTTGATGGATACGGCATATATAGACCTGTATCCGGAAATCGTGGACATCACGATCAAAAGTGAACCATCAGGACTCCAGTTTACACTGGATGGAACCCCTTATGTTGCGCCATATACTTTTAAAACCGTAAAGGGGATAAGAAGAACGCTAGGTGCATTGGACGCTCAATCCAGACAAGATACCCTATATCAATTTCAAACATGGCAGCATAGCGCTAGCTCCTTGAATTTCATTGAACCGCTATCAAATAGTACATATTCCGTGCAATATCAACGTGCCTCTGTGACAGGCTTGGATTTGTCCCAAGATATAGGTTTCAAGGTTTATCCAAATCCTATTGATGAAAGCTTCATCATTGAAGTGCCGGAAGGAGGTACGCTACATCTATTAGATGCAAAAGGTCGTATGGTTATGGGACATCTTCCTATTCATACTGGTGAAAACAAAATTGATTTGAATCTAGATAGGGGCCTATATCTGTTGGTATATAAATGTGGTGCTAGCCAAAAACAAATAAGAATAATGAAAGAGTAGAGCGTTTACAGTAGTCAGTTGTTAGTCTATAGTTTACAGTATAGTTCATCACTATTCAGTTTACAGTTCACAGTATAGATCATTTCTTCATTTAAAATTTAAAACTCAACATTTATAATTCCATTACAGCCATGTAGTTGCTCCGAGTAGCCATGTAGTTGCACCGAGTAGCCATGTAGTTGCGCCGAGTAGCCATGTAGTTGCTCCGAGTAGACGTGTAGTTTCGGCGAAATCTTTTAGTATTTAGTCTACAATTCAGCTCGGAACTTTAATTCAAAACCAACATTTATAATTCCATTAATAGTATACTTGTAATTCGAAAATAGAATATAGGTGATGTACGATCATTTAAAGAGCAATATCAGGCACTTGGGGCATTTCTCAGACGAAGAAATGGATGTGTTTATCTCTAAATCGGAAGTGCTGCAATTGAAAAAGGGAGATCATTTTTTAAAGGAAGGCCAAGTGAGCAATCACATTGCTTATATAAATAGGGGACTGGCCATGCATTATCAGATTTATGATGGGGAAGAAATTCCTTGTGACTTCACTACGCAGGACAATTGGTTGGCTTATTTGAAGAGCTTTGCGAGCAGGCAGCCTTCTGACATGAATATTAAAGTTCTTGAAGATACCGAGTTGTTTGCCTTCTCTGGCCAGAAGCTGCAAGAGTTATTTGAAGAACAACCCAAGTTTCAGGTAGTGAAAAACTATAATATAGAAAAGTCTTTTGTGGAGTTGGCTAAGCGTGGTAACGATTTGGTAGTCTTGGATGCAAAGAAACGATACCAACAACTGGTCCAGACCAGACCAGACCAGACCTCATCAACAGGGTACCTCAGTATCATCTGGCGGCTTATCTGGGTATCAAGCCACAATCATTGAGCAGGATCAGAAAGGAAATGGATTAGCCGAGCCAATTATTTTCAGACTGGAATGTTTTATTAACAAATGTGAATGAAAGAGCCTTGGCCTTGGGATAGTTTTGTGTCATCAAACGATATAAAATCATTCAAGATGAAACACTTCAAATCAATGTTCAGGGCAGGCTTTTTAGGCTTCATTTCTTATTTCTCATACCAAGTTCATGCGCAAGATGCTCCTCGCAAACCTTTAGACACGAGAGTCAATATCTTATTTGGCCTCACCCAGCCTTTGATCGCCAAAGGCTTCAATATGGAAGGCAATTGGTTCTACAGGCGTTTGAGTTTCGACTATTCGCATGGGGTATCTTTAGATTTTTCAGGGCCCACGGTTACGGGCGCTGTAAAGGAGCAACATTTGGCGGTACATATCCCATATTCTACTGGCTTTGGTGTTGGTTATAGATTTACGGAGTGGTTTAACCTCAGGCTCGAACCCAAATGGCATCAATTTGAGATCTATTATGATGGGGAAACACAAAACGTCGGCAACCGCATAGGTAAGTACAATACCTTTTCTTTGGGGATCGGTGCTTATGCCAACTGGCAACCTTTTAAAAACAAGGATAATGCCTTAAAGGGTATCATGATAGCGCCGAGCATTCGCTTCTGGCCCAAGTTGGCTTCAAATCTTGACGGAGATAGTTTCGCGTATCAAAACAAAATGACAGGCAAACAAGAAGTGCATAAAGCCATGGAGATTGGTATGAATAATACGCCGCTGATTGTGAATATAAGTATTGGGTACTCGTTTAAGTTGAAATAAGCTAAGAACTATGCCCAAGATACAAGCTAGTGTTTTGGGCATATGTTTTTGATCTAATGCTGTGAGGGCTTTATGATATTAGGGCTTTGCAATTATCAAGAAATTGACAGTTATCGGTATTCTGTTTGGAGTAAATCAAGTCATTCAAAACTCAACATTTATAATTCCAGCGTAGCTGGTTTAGATACCAAATGCAATTTTAATGCCCGCAATGGTCATGCCTGTACCTACAATAGCGATGATGAGTCCCATGATTTTGCCAATGACAGTGATGAGGTTTTTGCCAAGATGGCCTACTATCATGTCACTGAGCATAAAAGATAAATAGGTGACATAGCACAGTAATGCAAAGATGGCGATCACAATGCCGATGTGTAGCAAGCCCCCATCGGTAACGTTGTTCATGGCTGTGACTATGGTGCCAGGACCTGAAAGTACTGGAATGGCTAGGGGGGATATGGCAATGCCTTCATCAAGCTCTACATCTTGTTGTAGGATTTTAGATTTTTTGGATTGGAGCATTTCGAAACCCACATAGAACAAGAGAATGCCCCCAGTGATTTTAAAGGTGGGAATCGTGATACCAAAGAGTTCAAAGACGTATCTTCCCAAAAGTACGAAGAAGAAAACGATGAAAAACGCAGTGATACACGAGGTCTTGGCAATTCTTTTTTTAGTGTGTTCGTCTCTGTCGCCTACTAAACCCATGAAAATAGGAGCGTTGGCTATGGGGTTCATGATGGCGAAAAAACCTGTGAATACGGTAAGTGCAAATGTTAAGATCTGATCAGTAATCATAATATGCCAATATATAAGCCTAGTATACGCAGAAAGCCTTTCAGCGGTGTCAGTGGGCAAAACTAAGGTATAGGGTTTGCTATTCCCTATCAAGATTACAACAAAACATGGGGGTTTGCGCAAAGATGGAAGAGGTGAATAATGCAATAAGGGCACTACCTGCAATTGCTTTGATGTTTAATGTTCTCACGACTATCTATTTTTAAATTAATTGATAAACTATTTTATGCTTAATTAAAAAGCAGCCTGTTGTGTTTTGGGGAATGCAATATACCTGTTCGTTAAGATATTGGTGTACGATCAAAACAATGTGACCATGAAGGGTGTTAGGCTTCATAGGAAATGTCTCGTGTCGTATTTCATTTTAGTAATGTTACATCATTAACCAGCTCATGTGTTAATTACAAAATGTTTAATTTTTAAACGATTAAATTTTTAAGACTTATGTACGCTTACGAAGAGTTTTATTTTTTAGGGGTTCATCCAGTGTGGTGGATCGCTTTGCTTGGAGGTTTCTGTTGGATGTTTATGGTTCCATATCGGTTTTTTGCGGCAAAATAAGCACGATGTACCTCTTGAGATTCAGAGAGGATGCGTTAATACTGATGAGGTCAGCAAGGGTAAATAGCATGCGAGTAAAAGATGCGTGTAGGATGATCTTCAAAATAAGTTCGTGAAATTAAGTAACAGTGATACAGTTTTAAATAGAGCAATATGATCATCCAGTTAAATGCAGATAGGAGTCTGAATATCAATGAGGGATTTGGCGAGAAACTGAAGGTTTCGATATGGAAAGAATTGGCCAGATTTACAGAACATATTACGAGGTTGGAAATCCACCTTTCTGACGAAAACGGGGACAAAGCGGGCCCCAACGACAAAAAATGTTTGCTGGAAGCACATCTTGGGGGACATCAGCCTGTTGTTGTGGTAGGTGTCGCGAATAGCTGTGAGCAGTCGGTAAATGGTGCCCTAGATAAGATGAAGGCTTCTCTAGAGAAAGTATTAGGAAGACTAAAAGATCATTAATAGATTCCTAGTGTTAAAAGAAAAAGGGTGTTTGGATAATGATTCCATACACCCTTTTCTTGTTTAGAGATTGATATTACTTGGCTATTTTAACAGTGTAGGTTCCTGTGGCGTCACTCACTTGCATGATGTATAAGCCAGAAGGGAGCGGCTGCTCTGCCATGAACGATTGCACATCAGAAGTACTTGCTTTGAGGAGTTCCTTGCCACTGAAATCAAATACTTTCACAGTTGCCAACTCTGGAGATGGGAGTGTTTCTGTCCTTGAATCCGTCATACAGAATCTACTGTTTACAAAGACCTGTTTTTGGTAAGTCTGATACCAAGGTGCTGTTGGATAGTTGATGCCCACATTAACATATACATAGGATGGGTTGTAAGAACTCATCGTAATAGCTACTTTTTTCGGGTCTAATGGGTCTTGCACTATCGTGGCGTTGCCATCTACCCACCAGTTGATATTAGAATAATTGCTGTAATCTAAAGAGACAAAATAAGTATTGGTTCGTCCTGAAGTTACACATGCATATCCGTTTATACCAGTTACCGTTGTTTTTGTGATCAAATGTGGGAATACCAAGTCGTAGTCTGCAAGTGTGGTATGGCCACTCCAGTATGCCAAGTTAAACCACGATGACTCGAAGAAAGCATAGCCTACCTGTGTGGCGGTTTCCACTCTTACAATAATGACACCCTCAATAGCAGTTGCGATATGATCATCTGTTTGGAAAGGATTTCTGCCTACCAATATCTTGCCTGTGGCATCGCTAGTGAGTACCTGCTCCGGAATGTCATCAAAATACTTGTGGCTGCCATCTGGCGATTGCGTTTGGTATATTTTGACGCTAGCATTGCTTAAGATATTACCTTGAGCATCTTTAAGGGTGAAACGATTCTGCGCAGGCAGGTCATTCATAAAAATCCCAATGTTTCCTGGAGGATTACTGTTGCCATCCACAGCTCTGTGGCCGGCGATCAAGTTTAAGGCAGCAGCACTGTGTCTATCTATTTTAGTGTATTCTGAGTCCATTAAACCATCGGCGTCGCTTAAGTGCACGATGTTGTCAAAGTATTTAGGCATGTATGCCGAACCAGCTACAAAGGCACCATTCTCTTTAAGATTAATAACAGAGCCGTCAATATCATTGACGTCATAGCCATATTCATCGATCAGATAACGGCCATGGCCCAATTCGTGCAAAAGAGAGCCTTCAAAGAAGAAAGGATTGTTGTCTGTAGCAGATAAAGTATCTCCATAGAAATTGTCAGTGCCCGCAAGACGGTACGGAAAGCCCCATTGAAGATCCACCGTTTTGTCATTTACATTAGGGTAGTTTACTGGGCCAAGCGCCAATGGGATGGCATTGTCTGGTACTACAATGATACTATCTATTCTGATCCTGTCTAGCACACCGTTAGGTGATTCAGGATAGATGGCATCGGCAAACATTTGATTCCATCTTTTTACATGTCTATTTTGTGCCCAATCATCAAAAGAATTCATCTTTTCGATAGCAGTATTGCCAGTGCCCACAGTGCTTTGAAACTTATGGAAATAGTCGTACAAAGATTGCTCTACTGTAAAGTTGATAGAGATCGAATTGGTGTAAATCTTTACTTGGTTGTTGGCCTCAGTAAGTTCTGCAATGGCATTGGTAGCGTCAATCACAAAGGTAAGTTCGTTTCTGGCAAAGGTCCAGGTTCTGGGTAAGTCTACATGCGCAATGCCTCGTGCAGGGATATTTACAGTTCCAGTGGCTATTTGGGTGCCATTCCAGAGCCATTTGTAGCTCACGCTGTTACGAGCCACAGGAAACCAGCTCTTGATGTATGCTCTCCAAGTCACAGTTGAGTTAGCCGCGGGCCAGCCCTCTACCGAAGGGTTGCTACTGTTGGTTACATAATCAATCTCTGGAACTCTTTTGATGTATTGCACACTTAAGTCTGCGCCGTTTTTGTCAGCGACTACCTTTACAGTAAGGCTTGTGCTAAAGCCCAGGTAGGTAGCCGTAACGGTTGCAGTACCTACACTCACACCTGTGAGCACACCAGCACTATTTACCGTAACTATGGCAGCGTTAGAAGAAGTCCACGTAGCGCCAGAGGGAATGTCCACACTCACATTAGATGTCGTGGTGCCCTGTAGTTTTAGGCTGAAATTTTGTGCAGGGTTGAGCTCCGCTCCTGTAGGCTTAAAAATGAAGTAAGGGCTTTTTTTAATGGACAGGCTACTCAATGTTTGGTTGGCAAACAGCTCCCAGTCGTAGATGTGGACATAGTTGTCACCCCCGTCTCGTAAGGCAGTAAGTCTCACTACACTTCCAGAAGTGGGACTGAAGCTTGCAATGTCCATGGTGTTAGCGGTGAGCACTTTTTTGTCGATCAGTTTGTGGTAGGTGCCTGTGTGGTTATTGAGGTCCGTCAGGTTTGAGGCCGATTCCACCGTCCATTCACCTCCTGAAGCTGATAAGATTTTACTGGAAGTAAGGGTCACAGGTGCAGAGAAGCTTAAGGTAATAACCATAGGGTTGATATTGGCAGAGCGCCCAAGGGTGGAGGGGTTTTCGTCCAACACTTCGGTGAGGCTTCCAATGTCAAATGGAGTTGAAGTAGCGGTGATGCTACCATTAGCAAGTCCTTGATTGAGATCAAGTCTGGCATTAACAGTTTGGGCCTGTGCGTACACGTTCATGAGCAAGGTCCCTAGAAAAACAAGGCAACGAGTTTTCATAAAAAAAATGGGGTTTTAGTTAAACAATTTATTGTCTTAATATATTAGTGGATAATAAAAAAATGTACAGTAGTTTTTATGATAAATGAGTATTTATATATTGATATTATTCTTTAAAGGTAATTAAATAAACAATTAAAAACATGATATTGGGGTTAAATTATTGTTATGGTATCTATTTTATTTGGATACAGAACCTTGTTTTTGAATTATAATTACATAAAATTGTTTAAAAACGAGAAACCCCTAAAAGGAGGTAAAAAGATCCATTCATTTAACAGCAAAATATTTTTATGTCTGCGTACGTTATCATAGAACTATCAATTCATGACCATCAAACTATGGATGAGTACAGGAAACTGGGAGCTGCTTCTGTGGAAGCTTATGGTGGTAAGTTTATCGTGAGAGGAGGTAAGACCACTTCTTTAGAAGGAGGATGGGAACCTCGCCGCATTGTGATGATCGAATTTTCAAGCCATGAAAGGGCGCAGGAATGGTGGAGTTCAGAAGCCTATACAAGAGCAAGGGCGGTCAGAGAAAGCGCAGCTGATACTAAGATGATTATTGTAGATGGTGTTTGATCGTACTTGTCTGGTTAATCTATAGATAGCTATAAGTCCCAAATGGATTTCGGGACTTATAGCTTTGGATTATTTTATTCATTCAAATGCAAGTTTTACCACTTTCTTGTCATCCTGATTGCTCAGAGAAAGTATATATTGGCCTTTGGGCAAAGAGATATGTAGCATATTCTCTGGAGTATAGGTTGTTGCTTTAGAATACACTCGTATACCTTCAATACTGTGGATTTCAATATGGTTATATTTGAAATTTGCACTCTTGATATTAACCGTATGAGAAGTAGGGTTAGGATACACACTGATCCCGTCCTCAAGGGTAACATTATGGATACCTGTTTGTGTTACTTTCACGAAGTTCATCCAGTTGAAATCAAATCCTCCCTTGTCAAAGATCACTTTCAATTTCTTGTTTTTCCCTTTGCTTAGTTTTACATTATTTAAAGTATAAGTCTTCCATACACCACTAGTATGGGCAATGTCCGTTTCCGCCACCAAAGAGCCATCCAGTTCAAACTTCACATGTGCCCCGCTATTCCACCAAGTAAGTACCCTGATCTCCAAATTTACTAGAGTGTCATTCACATCTACAGTATAGACCAGCCACTCTCCATTCTCTATCCAGCCCAATGCATAGCCGCCACCAGTGTCCCAGCAACTACTGATGTCCACACCGTCGGTTCTGTATTTCTCCCCTTTGTTATCTTTTTCGGTATCATTCCAGCTGTCTTTCATGTCACCATAATCATAGTTTTCAGCTTCTATTTTGCCTGATATGGCTGATGGCGTATCGAAAAAGGGCCCGGGTGAGTGTAATGTCCATACGGAGGTAGTAAGCGATGGCTGTGAATAACCTATAGTGTTTTTGGCTATGATACGATACGTGTACAGTGTACTACCAGTCAGACCCGTTTCAGTAAACGTGGTATCGCCAACCAAAGTGGTACCAATGGAGTCGAACTTGTTAGCAGAGTAGCGCTGTACGATATAATAGTCTGCATTACCCACCTTTTTCCAGACTAATTTAGCTTGGTTAAATGAGCTAGAAGTTGCTGAAATGATTTCAGGGCTGAGCATATCGTTCATTGTTTCTTTTGAGCCTAAGGACCAAGCATAGGGTACGCTAGGGTTCTCCTCATAGTCAAACCAGTCGAAGTATGCAGGGTTTTTGTTAGTGCTACCGTTGCCTGAGGCGTACATGCCTATGTATGTGCCAGTGAAACCGCCGATCAATTCGGTCGAGAGATCTTTCGTGGCAGCTGTGCCTAGTAGAATGGCTGATTTGCCTTCTGTCTGTGCCCAAAACTTATATTCAAGGTCAGTCGCACTTACTCTCAATATGATGTCACCATTAGGTATTTCAAGATAACTCAAGCTGTTTACCTTATCTTGCAAGTATTTTTTGAGCATTACCACACGTTTGCCCGCAAGTTGGGTTACCAGTAAGTCATAGTGGTTTATGTCGTCGCCACGTACCACCAGCCCCGCTTCTTCATTGTTGGCAGTGGGTTCAAAGCCTAACTTAGTCGAAGCCACCATATTGAAAGCAGCCTGTCTTCTACCCACAAAAGCAGGAGAGTCTTTTTCTTTAAAGCTGATCTTTGAGCCCTTTAGACTTAGGAAGCCAGCTTTTTCGGTAAGGGACCAATCTGCATCGTGAGGATTGCGGATAAAGTTCCAGTTCAAGTTTAAAGCAGAGCTGCTGAAGCTGTCGCGGACCGAATCTTTAGGCCAAGGAAATGGCGTCAAATTGGGTACAGATATTTCTTCTTTAACAATGCCATTGGTCCCTCCCTTTGGCCAGCCATTCGCATCCCAAGTAACTGGCGCTAGAAACGTCTCCCTACCTAAGTGGTGGTAGTTGCCTCCTCTGAGCCTATATCCTAAACAAACCAGCCACCAGCTGTCGTCGGGTAGCTGTACCAAATCTGCATGGCCAATGGCCTGAAATGGATTGCTCGCATCATTCTTGTGTGTGATCACTGGGTTCGTAGGGCTTACCTGATAAGGTCCCCATGGAGAGGAACTTCTTTGGATCACCTCCATGTGCTCCATACCAGTACCTCCTTCGGCCGACATGAGATAGTAATAAGCGCCTATCTTATATAGGTGAGGACCTTCCTGACTTGCCGCTCCAGTACCTTTAGCTATTATCTTTGGTGTTTTGTGGAATTTACCAGTGTTGGTATTTACCGTCGCTAGCAAGAAATTGTTTTTGTCGTCAGGATAAACATAGTAAATGCTGTCATTGGCAAACAGCAATGAAGGATCTACGCCCCAGTTGTCTACCCAATGGGGTTCAGACCAAGGGCCAGCAGGGTTGGTGGCAGTTACGTAGAAAGCCCCTTGCGAACCTTGTCCGCCATAGTTGGTACATGTAACGTAAAACGTACCCTTGTCGTAGCGAATCGTAGGTGCGTAGTTGCCGCCAGTACCAGCATAAGCACCTATCAACGGGCAGTTGCTCGGGCGTGACAATACGTGGCCGATAAGTTTCCAGTTTACCAAATCTTTGCTGTGGTAAATGGGCAGCCCTGGGAAATACTCAAATGTGGATGTTACCAAATAGTAATCGTTGCCCACCCTGCAAATGGTAGGGTCAGGGTTCATCCCTGAAATGATAGGGTTCTTGAATGTGGTTTGACCGAATAGGATATTCCCTTGTAGTAGGCAAAACCATGCCATAAGGAAATACTTGATGTTAATGTTCATAGAGATACTTTATTTAATGACTTATTGAACAAAAATAAGCTAGAGACGCAAATGTAGCTTTTGAGAGTTCAAAATATTCACTGATTTGTCCTAGTTGATTGGTGGTTTTTGAGGTGAGTTAAGGTAGCAGTATATTCATATATATCGTTCAAATTGTTCAATAAGCGTAACTTTTTGTTTTTCTTAAGGTATTTTGATACAAAACGCAATTAAAAGCGTTTCAACATGAGAAGAAAGCTGCCACTTATTGTACTTTGGGTATTATACACTTTACCTCTGATCGCCCAAAGGACGATGCTTGTCTCAAACAATTCAGATGATTATTTTTTAACGGAGGAGTATGTCAGTTATTATGAAGATACAAGTGCCAACTTGGATTATACTAGTGTATTGCAAAAGAAGTTTGTCCCTCTTCCGATGGAGAATGTGCGTAGCTATTATTCCTCCCATTTTTGGTTTAAGATAACTGTAAAGAATAGTTCCAGAACACAGGCATGGCTGCTGGAAGTCTTGGAGTTTGGGATACCCAAAGTTGTTTTTTGTGACCCGCAAAAGCATACCTCAGTCAGTACAGGATATGTTCAAGACTTTAAAACGCGAGCCTATGGCCATAAAAATTTTGTTTTTGACCTTTCCATACCAGAAGGAGAAACCATGACTTATTTGCTGATGACGTCGCCAGCCGTCGCCTCTGGGCCAGTGATGAAGATCCGTAACAATACAAAGTTTGTGTCTTATGCAAACAACGAATACTTGCTTTTAGGCATATACTATGGACTACTTATACTTATTGTTATCTATAATTTTTTCCTTTATATAAGTCTACATGATAGGGTTCACCTATATTATGTGCTCTATGTTGTATCCATAGGTTTGAGATCACTACAATGGGATGGACTAGGTTTTCAATACCTATGGCCAAAGGTGCCGGTGCTGAATCAATGGTTAAATTTTGCACCGCAGTTACTGCTCATAAGTTTTTTTTGGTATGCCATAAATTTTTTGGAACTCAAAAATAGACATCCATTCTATTATAAAACCATTCTTTATACTTTAGTGGGCTATTCGGGGCTTTACTTGATAGATATGGTATTTGCTATCAAATACATCCAGATCGCCTATTTGGTCCCCTTCCTTGTCATTTACGGCATATCAGTTACTGTCTACAGAAAGGGCTATAGGCCAGCTCGCTTTTTCATATTGGGTTATTCGCTCTTTATCATCAGTCAGGTCATTTACATACTAGTGCTCAAAGGTTTTCGCCTAGAGAACGAAGTGCTTATACTCATGTTTGTATACAGCCTCAATATCGGGTTTGTTATAGAAACCATTATATTGTCTATAGCACTTGCAGACAAGATGAAGATATTGAAAAATGATAAAGAAAAAGCTCAGTTGTTGATCATAGAGCAGCTCAAGATCAATGAAAACTTGAAGGATACCGTTAACAGGGAGTTGGAGCACAAAGTATTGGAACGTACTAGTGAACTTGAGGCCGCTAAAACCAAATTAAAAGAACAAGCTGATCACATTAAAAATATGAACAGGCTCCTAGACTTGGAAAATTACAAGTTGAAGAGCAATGTCAAGGAGATCAACTTGCAAAGGGGGCTGCTAAAAGCCTTGACTTTTGAGGAGTTTGTTAAGACCTTTCCCGAAGAGACCGCCTGCTTTAGGTTTATTGAAGAATTGAAGTGGAAGGATGGTTTTGTTTGTCATAAATGTGGGGGGCAAAAGTATTCAAAAGGCAGTGATTCATTTGCAAGGCGGTGCACCAAATGTCACTATATAGAAACCATTAAGGCTAACACTATTTTCCATAATTTGAAATTCCCTACAGAGAAGGCCTTTCAGATCATCTATCTTACATTGATTTCAGAAAAGGAGGTCAGTACCTATGAACTTGCACGCAAGTTGGAATTGCAACAAAAAACTTGTTGGTCGTTTCGTCAGAAAATAATGGAAGAGCTCAAAAGGAAGCAAATCAGCAAACAAGATATCTTGGAACAGGGCTGGGGCATCCTCATCAAGGAATAGCTTTTACAAGTATTCAACTTTTATAATTTTGAGCTCCTTGTCTAAATAGTAAATAGATGGGGGCGTTATGTTTTCTCCACAACATATCGGGATTAATTGTAATCTAGGGATAGAAAACATTTGCAAGGTGTTATTAGTTAAACCGTTGGTTACTAAATATAAGGTGTTATGACAAAGTACAGTAAAAAGGCGCAGAATAAAATCGCCAAAGTAATGCATGAGTTTAAAGAAGGAGATCTCAAATCGAGTAGTGGTCAGAAAGTGACTAATAGAAAACAGGCTGTTGCCATAGGAATTTCCGAAGCTAGACAAGAAGGCGATAAAGTGCCTAAAAAGAAAGAGACATACAAGAAATGACAAAAAGCCTCCCAACCGTAGGGAGGCTTTTTAATTTATTGAGCATCAATCATGATCAGGTCGCTGTACACCAATTGTCTACTTAGCATCGATCCTTTATTTTCCTAATTGGAGTATAAATGGGGAATGACTGGTTCAAGAATACAGTCCTATAATGAATTTCACGTTCTAAGTGACTAAGTTAATTACTCTTTCTTCCATGACTTACGAAGGTTATTGACACAAAGGCCTTATCATGCTTGACATATTGCCACAAATATCTTTTTTTTGTGTTTTATGATTAAGAGCTACAACAGATTATTAGAAGGTAATAAAAAATGGGCACGAGAACAAGTGGCAAAAGATCCTCAATATTTTGAGAAGCTGATGCCCTTACAAACACCCGAATACTTATGGATAGGTTGTTCTGACAGCAGGGTGCCTGCAGAGACCATTACGGGAGCATCTCCTGGGGATATATTTGTACATAGGAATATTGCAAATCTCGTTGTACATACTGACCTTAATTTACTGAGCGTACTAGAATATGCTGTAAAGATATTAAAAGTAAAACACATCATTCTTTGTGGGCACTATGGTTGTGGGGGCATCAAATCGTCCATGGAAAATATAGCGTATGGTTATGTAGACAACTGGCTAAGGAACATCAAAGAGATTTACGTAAGGAATGCAGAGGAGCTCGATCAAATAGAGGATGCTGATGCGCGTCTCTGCCGCTTGGTGGAAATTAATGTGGTGGAACAGGTTAGGAATCTGTGTAAGACCAAGGTCGTACAACATGCCCTTGAAAAGAAATCATTACAAGTGCACGGTTGGGTATATGGTATGCAGGATGGAGTGATCAAAGAACTAAGCCATACCGATGACACCTTGAAGGCTGTACATCCGATTTTTAAATATCAGATCAAATAACCATCAAATAGAATAAAGCCACGAAGAAAAACTTTTGCAAAACTGATTTGCAAAATGCACTTGGTGGAGTGGAAAGATAGTGGGGAAGGGTTCCTGAGCCCAAAAACTTAATTAATATGAAAGCTGGTTATATGGCTTTAATTGTTGATACAGAAGGAAATAATATAGGTTTACATTCAAATTCATAATATATGTTTTACGCTTTATATCTAAGACCTTCAAGGCCAGACTTCATGCAAACGATGAGTGATGAAGAAAGGGGCATCATGCAACAACATGTTGCATACTGGCAAAAATTTTTGAACGAAGGTGTTATGCATGTATTCGGCCCCGTAATGGACCCTAATGGCGGCTATGGGCTAGGGATTGTCGAAGTAGAAAATGAGCAGTACTTGGTGGCCCTTATTGATGGTGATCCTGCATCTAAAATCAATAAATATGAATATTATCCTATGAGGGCAGTTGTGAAAAAATAAAGGAAATTGGTACTAGGGTAATGTTGTTAGGAAAGGATTCCGTTAAAGTTTCTTGATGGAACGATCCTGCTTTTAGGACAAAGCAAGTTGTTTAGTCTTTTCTGTTTTTACCAATGCCCTAGTTTATGGCGCTTGTCGCCATAAAAAACAAAAGCCCCGAAATTCCTTTCGGGGCTTTTGTTTTGCTATAATCATTTATTTCTACATACCTCCATACACCGTGAGTGCATGTCCTTTATGTTCTTTTCTGAGGTTTTTGGTAGACAGTAAATCTAAATATATGGCAAAACCATTGATACCTACCTGACCTTTGTTTTCGTTCCAATAGTTGGTTTGAGTGGAGAAAAGACCACTAGATACATATACACTAGTGGTGTTGATCCCGTCAGGGTACAAAGTAGATGTATGTAGATAGTCTAAGTCTTTAACTTTATAAAAGAAAGTTGTCTCGTCATCGATACCTATCCAGCCGTCATTTACTTGAGCAACTTTGCTATAGGCAACATCAGCCTGCTTAATAGTTTCACCTGCATTGTAGATCATCAACTGTCCTGCATCTTCATACCAATATTGTGTTACAATAGTCGACTCAGATTGAAACTTAATAGCAACCTCATAGATGTTGCTAGAACTGAGCTTACTCTTGATATCAAGGGTCATTGTATCCGAATCGCCACCTAAGCCGACTTCTGCAGCATATTTCCATTGAGCTCCAACTTTAAAGAACCCAAAGTCCCCATACGTAATGGCTGGTACCCTAGTCGCAGGTGAGGCATTCTTTGTGCCCATTTTGACCGTTTTAAGATCGAGCTTTGTAGTCATGTCGTCGTTTGACTCATACCCTTGCCCTATGATTCCGTATTTTAAAGAGTAGTATGAATAGGAAGGACTTGTAGAGCCAGTTTGTACATATTTGATTTTGGTAACATCGTTGATATCGCCAAAAAGTGATTTGACTTGGGTGTTATGGCCTTCTACCGAGTATGTGCCATATTTCCCAGCCCATGAAGTGCCTACGGCCGCAGTGAAATCGCATATTTTCTGATAGTTTCCTTTGTCTCTTAATCTTGTAGAGCTGTAAAGGCTTCCATTGTTCCATACAATAAAATATTTGCCTGGATAGCTGTCCGAGGTGGTATAGTTCCTAATTTCCAAGGTGTCTTTAGCAACCTCTTTGTATACCTTGGAAAGAACGGAAGCATCGTCGAAGAATGAAGTATAGCTAAATTCATATTCTGTGCCTTCTTCTAGAAACTCAGGCCTTGTTACATTGGTGTTGTTGGTGCTGTTAGGCGTAGGATCGGCCTTTTTCTTGCATGAAAACATCAGTGTGCTTAATAAAAGCACAGTTAAACTAGATCGAATCATTTTGTTTTATTTATTTTAGATTTACATCGGCAAAAATAAAATTATTTACAGAATATACAAAATAGTCTGATTTTTTGAAGTTAATCGGGCTTCTACTTATGTGGAGAAGCAAAGCCTAAGAACTTACTTAATGAGTGTTACTGTTTTTTGTGTATCGTTATTGGCTACTAAAAAGTAAATGCCAGGTGCGGATGGCTCCCCCTTTTCATTGGTACCATCCCAATAAGCTGGTGTTGGCATCGATTTAACAAGTCTGCCAGATCTGTCGTAAATGGTTGTTTTGCCAGAATCTTCTAAGTAGTAAAGATCAGAGATCCCATCCCCATCAGGAGAGAAATAGGCATCACAGTCTGCTTTGCAAATTGGTTTTATTTGAGCAAAGGTAAAGCTGTTTGCGTTTTTAAATGAGGTGCCGCGAAATACAAAACGGTCATGGGTAGTAATATTGGAAGGGAAAATCATTCCTTCCCCAACTTTTTCATCCGCAAATGATCCGTCATTGTCTGTATCGATGAGTAATGCCATGTTTTGACGGTCAATTACTGACAAATCTTTAGAGCTGTCTCTTATACACATCTCCGAGCCCA
>CAMFLX010000069.1 GCA_945957555.1 uncultured Cytophagales bacterium | reverse complement strand
ATATTACTATTTTGAAGACCGATCAATGAGTGATATCGCGGAGATTATGGGGTTTGCCAACTCCGATACGGTAAAGTCAAAAAAGTATAAATGCAAGCAAGAATTAGACAAATATATAAGAGAGAACTATAAAACGAGTGATGTATTAGATTGATATATGGAAAGATTGGATCTTATAAATAGCTATATAAATGGCAAACTAAGCACTGAGGAAACAAAAAACTTAGAAAGTGCCTTGAATCATGATGAGAGCTTGAGAAGTTTGCTTGAGCAAGAAACACTGATGAAAGATGCTGTAAGCAGATACCGGACTATCGAGCTTAAAGCCAGAATGAATAATATAAAGGTTACCTCAGGTATCTCAAATTACCTAAAAATAGCGGCATCTTTAATGATTATGGGAGGAGTCATTGGTGGAGGATATTACTACAAAAGCATCAGCTCTCAGAACAACAGTAATTTAGCAAATAATCAACAGTCCAACCTTAGCGTTGTAAACAAACCAACAACAAACGATCAAAATACAAAAGAGGTAGTGTCGGAAACTTCTAAAAAACAAGAAGTTAACTCTCGTGAAAATAATGCAGACAAAAAGATGTCTGTGAAAAAACAAGGCACAAACGCAAATAGTAGTATTTCTAGCCCTTCAGTACAGGATATTGATGTTGCTTCACCTAGCGATTTTAATGATTCCGAGAACAAATCAGCTAATAACGAAAATACTGGTTCGATTAATTCTCTAAAAACAGATGTGGCAATCGAATTGAACAATTCAGATGAACTTCGGTATAAAAACTTTAATTCAAAACTGTTTTTGATCGGAAAATTCACCAAGAAATATGAAATTATAGCCGTGAAGTCTGACGAAATGTATTTGAGCTATAATGGGAATTTCTACTATCTCAGAAACAACGTAGAAACTTCTACAAAACTAGATAAAGTAACCAATATAGGCCTGCTGAAAACATTAAATAATCAACTCAGAAACCACTCTAACTAATTAGTGGTTTCTGAGTCAAATGCCTTACATACAAGTCTGCACATGCTCTAGCATCAGACAATGCATTATGATGGCTCAAATCAATACCATATTCCTTACAAAGTTTATCTAAACTTTTTCTATAAATGTCAAAAGTACAAAAGATTTCAAAGGGAGGTACGGACAATCCGTACATTTCCAGAGTATCTTTGAGGCATTTCTCTTCAAACTTCTTATCGTGAGCAACTAGATTTTGGCTGGTGATATAAGGTTCTATATCGAGCCAAATCTCATCAAATTCAGGAGAATTTTCGGTTTTCTTGGCATTGATTCCATGAATTTTAGTATTATAGTAATTATAAAAGTTATCATGCGGTCTTACTAATAAATCTATTTCTGCAACGATTTTAAAATCCTCTACACGCACCATGCCAATCTGACAAATACTCTTGGTACTGGACGTGGCTGTTTCAAAATCAATAGCTGTAAAATTCATTCTCAACACTTAAAATACTACAATCTTGTTCTTAGTATAGGCAATAATTTAGTTTTCCACTCATAAAATGTACCGTCAATAATCTTTTCTCTTGCTGTATTAACAAGCCAAAGGTAAAAAGTTAAATTGTGAATGGTTGCAATTTGAGCACCTAAAATTTCTTTACTGATAATCAAATGCCTTAAGAAAGCTTTCGTATATGCAGTACTAACATAGCCACCTAAAAGTTCGTCAATAGCGGAAAAATCATCTTTCCATTTTTCGTTTTTAATGTTGACCATTCCCTGAGTCGTAAACAACATACCATTTCGGGCATTACGAGTAGGCATAACACAATCAAACATATCGATACCAAGAGAAATACACTCCAGAATATTTTCAGGCGTACCCACCCCCATAAGATAACGAGGCTTATCTTTTGGCAAAATATCTGTAACTAAATCCGTCATACTATACATATCCTCAGCTGGTTCACCAACAGAAAGCCCTCCTATAGCATTACCTACACGATCAAACGAAGCAATTGCCTCTGCCGATTGCTTTCTTAATTCAGGATAAACGCTGCCTTGTACTATAGGAAACAAAAACTGATCATAACCGTATAAAGGAGTTGTTGTATCAAATCTGTCACAACACCTCTTTAACCATCGATGGGTCATTTCCATCGATTTTTTAGCATATCTGAAATCGCATGGATAAGGAGTACATTCATCAAATGCCATGATGATGTCAGCTCCAATAATTCGTTGCGTATCCATAACATTTTCTGGAGTAAACAGGTATTTTGCTCCGCTAATGTGTGACCTAAATGTAGCCCCTTCTTCAGTGATTTTCCTGGTTTCCGCCAAGGAATAAACTTGATAGCCACCACTATCCGTAAGAAGTGGCCTATTCCATGAATTAAACTTATGTAACCCTCCTGCCTTTTGCAATACTTCTAAGCCTGGTCTTAAAAAAAGATGATATGTGTTCCCCAAGATAATTTGGGCCTTTATGTCATCTTGTAATTCACGTTTATGTACCGCCTTTACCGTACCCGCTGTACCCACAGGCATGAAAATGGGAGTTTGAATTTTACCGTGCCCAGTGGTGATAGTGCCTGCCCTAGCTTTGCAATTGATATCCTCTTTCTCTAATCTAAAAAACATTTTTATGAGTTGATGTTACAAAAATAACAGCATTTGTCTTATTTTCGCAGAAAAGTACCCTTGGTGATTTCTACTATTTTGTTTATCGTACTGTGCGGAACATTTGTAATACAAATGTTCTATATTTTTTATTTCTTCCTTCCTTTCGTTAACAAGAAAGATAATCAAGACACGCAACAAAATAACACTGGGCTTACAGTTATAATTAGTGCATGGGACGAACTAGAGAATTTGAAGAGATTGGTTCCAAGACTACTTTCGCAAAATCACAAAAATTTTGAGCTCATCATCGTGGACGATCGGTCTACTGATGGATCTTTGGATTACTTACGTGAGTTAAGCCAACTCGACAAAAGACTCAAGCATATTAGGATAGATGAGACCCCTAATAGAATGAGTGCAAAAAAATATGCTTTAACCTTGGGCATTAAAGCATCTAAAAACGAGCGCATAGTCTTCACTGACGCAGACTGTATGCCTGATAGTGATGATTGGCTTAATAGTATTAGTAATGCATACACTAGCGATCAGGTTCAAGTAGTTTTGGGATACTCCAAATATGAAAAAACAGAGGGCTTTTTGAACAAATTCATCCGATATGAGACTTCAATCACAGCATTACATTATTTGTCTTTTGCATTTAAGAAGATTCCATACATGGGTGTAGGCAGAAACCTCTCTTACACAAAATCAATTTTCCTTGACAGCAACGGCTTTCAGCCATATATGAGCTTTTTGGCCGGTGATGATGATTTATTTGTACAGAAAGTAGCCAATGGTAACAACACCAATATCGCCACAAATTTTAGCGCACATACTTCTTCCGTACCTAAAAATACATGGTCAGAATATTTTACACAGAAAATACGTCATCTAAACATTGGTAAATACTATAATTACAAAACCAAATCGTTATTAGGGCTACTTTTTTTATCCACAATATTTTTTTATATTTGTTCAGTGTTTGTCTTATTTAATGAGACATTCCTACCATTTGCACTAGCTTTTATATTTTTGAGGGTATTGATAAATTTGATTATTTTCTATAAACTTTCAAAAAAATTGAATGATAATCAAGAATGGTACTTGATGCCAATGCTAGAATTTATATATTTGTTGTATTATATTGTTATAGGTGTCATCAGCCTTAACAAGAAGAAAATTTCATGGAAATAGAAGAGAAAGAATTTTCCGATAAAGCCAAACAAGACTTCAAGCTCGTTCAGAGAGCAAAGCAAGACGATCAGAAGGCTTTTGCCGAATTGATGAAGCGTTATCGCAAGTCTGTTTACCATTTGATTTTAAAAATGGTAAGAAATCCTGAAGATGCAGAGGATTTAACAATCGAAGCGTTCTCAAGAGCCTTCAAAAATTTGGCACGATTCAATCCCGAATTTACATTTAGTACGTGGCTGTTTCGTATTGCTACTAACAATTGTATCGATTTCCTCAGGAAGAAGAAACTTTCAACCATGAGCATTGATGGTACATTTAAAGACGACAACGGTGATGATGTTGGTATCGACATAAAAGACGGAAATCTTGATCCAGAAGATGAATCCATAAAGCTGGAAAAAATAGAGATCGTTCAAGGGCTTGTAGCCAAACTACCTCCTAAATACCAAACCTTGGTAAAAATGAGGTATTTTGACGAGTTATCGTATGAAGAGATTGCTGTGGAACTTGATGCACCACTTGGAACTGTAAAGGCCCAACTTCATCGAGCACGAGAATTGCTTTACGATATGATCAAAAACAAAAAAGATGTTATATGAGGCTGTCCAAAAAGGTCAGCCTCTTTCGTTTTAGTGCAATTTAATGCTTATTCAATGGTTATATACCGATATAGATCTTTAAATAATCCAATTAAAAATTTCGTTTTTGACCTTTTCGGACAGCCTCATTGTTGCGGTTGCAGAACATCAACCTATGCTTACACCAATAAGTTTGCCTATTCCAAAAGTTACAGCTGCTGCCGCTAATCCGAACAATACTTGTCTTGTTCCTGAAAAAAAGATGCTTTTACCAGTAAATAATGTAATTACACTTCCAATCAAAAATAAGCCAATAGTACTTACAGCAACACTACTCAAAATAGCTACATCTCCTTTAGTAAATATGAAAGGGAATAATGGGATAATGGCACCAAAGGCAAACAATACAAATGAATAAGAAGCCGCCTCAAAAGCAGAACCCTTAAGTTCTTCTGGATTAATGCCCAACTCCTCTTTCACAAGCACTTGATGTGCGAGACTTTTATCTTTCATGATGTCTTCTGCTATCTTGTGTGCTTGAGCCTCATCTACTCCTTTAGCCATATATATAAGCGCCAGTTCTTTCTTTTCCATTTCAGGATTAGCTTCAATCTCATCCATTTCGAGTTGCATCTGATTCTCATATAATTCCTGTGAACTTTTAACGGAGATCCATTCCCCCATAGCCATAGATAGAGCCCCAGCAAAAAGTCCTGCAAATCCAGTGAGCAGCACGGTTTTATTATCGTGTGCGGCCCCCGCCACTCCCATGATCAGACTAAAATTGGATACTAAACCATCATTTCCACCCAATACTGCTGCTCTAATTGCATTACCACCAACAGTCCTATGTTTTTTTTCGAATCGAGCCCAACTTGTACCCCCAACCTGCACATCATTCTGGACAAGATTTTTGAGGATTTTAACATGATTACTCTCGTTCCCAGTTAGTGCTTCTCCTGCTTTAACTTTATTTGAAATTTCAGCACTAGACAGGCTCCTTTCGGTATCCATGAGTACCCCCAAAATATAATCATAGCCAAACACTTTACCAATAAGGTTAAGCGCTTTGGCTCTTATCGAAGGTTGCATTAAATCATCCAAAAGCACTACTCCATTTTTTTGGGCAAAGGCTTTTGCATGGCTCATCTCTATTTCTGACATCTGTCTAAATATATTGGAAACAGATGTATCAGACTCATTTTCAGCTAGCCTTGCGTATAAATAGCTTGCATCAATTTCTGTTTGTATATTTTTTCGAAGATCCTTCATCTGAATAAAAACTACTCACTTATTATAATTTTACCAATCAAACGACTTACGAGCCATATTTACTCTTAATCCCATAGTCACCATCGGGTGGCTATAATTATAGGCTTGTAATGCCGAACTTTGCTTCCTATACACAAGACTCAAATCCAAGAAAACGTTATGCCTCAACATATATGCCCCCCCCATTTCAAAGTACACAAGTGTAGTAGCTATGCCTTGCCCGATTACATGTCCTAAATTCGTTTGGCCATTGTGAGAGATGCGCTTACTATAATCCATAAGAATATCACTACCAGTACTTAGCTTATTATGGAGACTATCAAGCCCCTGTTTCAATATAATTAGTTTTCCTGTCAAACTCAAACGATTTATGGGTTGGCATTTGACAATGCCAACAAACTCCTTAAAATTTGCGCCTCTAGGATGCGCTAGTGGTTGCAAATAGTTGGAATAGTTTCTATAGTTGTCAAGGTGCGCGTATGTATAAGGACGTACGATGTTTACTTCCCCCTGCAAATCAAAGTTTTTCACTCCAAAGGCATTAAAATACTTGAGTCCCGTTTGCACTGCCTGTTTATTGGTCCAACTTCCGTTGTGTGAACGAACATTAGCTATCAAAAACTCATCAATCATCACTTGTCCATACCAAGAAAAATGCTTCATGAAATTAAGTTTCCAGTCTCCTCCTAAAAAAGCATTGTCTGCACTCCCCAAGTTTTGCTCTATGGATCTATAAAAGATAATTGGGTTAAGGTAGTTCACATCAAACCCTTCTCCCCTATTGCCATACATGACGCTTTCAAAGAGACCAACATTCAAATGCTTTCCAATGTTGGTACTTAAATGGTGCAAAGCAAAATATTTTTTAGGGAAATAACTGTCATAAGTGGTAGGTATTGCAGTAAGTTGACAAAACAAATTGGTATATTGAATCTTCCAAATCTTAGTTTGTAGCTTAAGAAAGTTATATGCACCTGAGTTGTCTGACAGGATTAGTGACCTATAGCCATTTCCAATAAAATTCTTGTCGTGGCCAAATTGCAAGCCAATATGTTTAGTAACATTAAACGTCACATATCCTCGGGCAGAGATATAGTCTACCGCCCCACTTTTAGGAGTCTTTATGTAGTTTTCCCCCATCAACACAGGTTTGAGCGTATCTATCGGCAACATACTCTCTCGCACGTACTTAGGCAGGATGGCTTGATTATCTGTAAAATAAGTATAGAATCCAATCCTGTCATCTATATTACCTCTAAGCTCCACACCTCTTGAGTTTAAATAATTGTACGTCTTGTCAGAACTACCTTCTTTTCCTACCCAAACAGAGAGCAAGGGATTCGCTACTAATTTAAAATCTTTATGATCCACCGCATAAAGTGCATTCTTCTTCTCATAAAAATATTTTAGGACTGGCTTAACACTACTACCTATACCACTATCAAGGTCCCAGTTATCCTCCTTAATATATCCATAATTAAAAAAATCTCTTTTAGACAATAAAATATTCAAATTACCAAAAACACTGTCTCCGCTGACCTTCCGTTCTATTGATCTTAAGACGTGGTCTCTACGATAAGGCTTGAAGGCAGTAAATACCTCAGAGGTTATTTTTCCTGACAAAACTTCAAACCTATCTGCAAAATCAAAATAATCGTTATTTTGATTTGTAAAAGTAGATTGACTTAGGACATTGACACATAGAGATATGTTTAAAAAAATAATTATTGGCTTCATCGGAGGAATCAGTTTTTCCGCTTAAAAATATAAATTAACGTTAACAAACTTAACCGTAATTTTCCTAAAATGAAACTTTGTATTGAACAGTAATTGAAAATTAGGAAGGAAATCTTTTAAAACATGGATCAGAATGTCCTAGAAAAAAATCAAGCACTCCGATTAATATTTAAATATCATCGAGTGCCTGATCAACTTAACACAACCTAACCTAATACTATGAAAAAGATTTATTTTCGACACAAAAATACAAATGAAAATCGGTTTTGCAATAGCGTTCAATCCTTGCTCTTTGTTTTTATGGCTGACATATTGATCTTTTGAGACAAAAAATAATACAATTTACTATTAATCAAATAATTATATTCTTTTAAATATTTTCATATTTATTTAATTTTTTTAATCGAAAATTAAAATACAATTAAGCATACATAAAAATATAATGTATAAATGTATTATAATTAAATATAAATATGCTATTTATAGGATCATATCAATAGCTAATATTTACAATATCTTATCAGTGATGTGACATCCGACTTATTTAGCATAGACCTAATATGAAAACCTTTTTGCAAATATTTTAGTCTCAAAATAATTGCGTAATTTTGTGCTATCACAGTAGGGATACTGAGATACCACAACAATGGAAGATAGAAATTCACGCAAGAGCAACTCAAGGAGACCAAGCTCGGGCAATTCAAACAAAGGAGGTTCATACAACAAAGCCTCATCGTCAGGCAATTATAGAAAATCAGATTCAGGTAATAATTTCAAAAAAACAAATTCTAGTTTTGGGGGCAAGAGTTCTGGCCCAAAAGGTAGGTTTGAGAAACGGGACGACAAATCTGGCTTTAAAAGTAATTCTTCAGGTTATGGTGATAAAAAACCATTTAAGAAGTCTTTTGGAGAAGGGGGCAGCTCTTTCAGTAAACCAAGATTTACAGATGGCAAACCTGACTTCAACAGGGGCAAGTCGAACTTTGGCGAAAACAAATCATTTGTCAACTCCGACGACCGTAAACCATTCAAAAAACCGTTTGGAGAACGAAAACTAAGGCCGTCAGAGGATAAACCCAAAAGAGAATTTGCAAAAGATAGCGATCGTAAGCCATTCAAAAGACCTTTTGACGACGGAGAAAGAAAGGACGGTTTCAAAAAATACGACGGAGAAAAAAGAAATTTCAAAACTAAAACAGAAGGTGATACAAAATCTTTTGCCGAAAGAAAAAGCGCAGGAGAATTTGAAAGAAAAGCCAAAAGATCGTTTGATGATAAGCGCTCTGATATCAAATCAAAGTTTGTTGCAAAATCTAGAGACGAAAAATTTGGCAATAAGGACTCTAAGACTCCCGATTATGACAAAGCATTCCAACCTAAAGAAACTAAACTTAAAGTCAAAAGAACTGCAGAGGAAAAGGCGGATGGTATAAGATTAAATAGATTCATTGCCAATAGTGGGGTATGCTCAAGAAGAGATGCAGACCTTTTGATTTCAGCGGGGGAAGTAACAGTGAATGGCGTTGCGATCACAGAAATGGGATTCATTGTAAAACCAACTGATATAGTAAAATATTCTGGTCGTACTTTGAAACGCGAAAAGATGGTTTACGTGCTATTAAATAAGCCAAAAGATTTTATTACCACCACAAACGATCCTGATGATAGACGAACGGTAATGGACTTAGTAGCTGGCGCCGCCAAAGAAAGGCTCTTCCCGGTTGGTCGTTTGGATAGAAACACAACAGGCTTACTCTTATTAACTAATGACGGGGATCTGGCAGAAAAACTTTCTCATCCATCCAACAAAATCAAAAAAATATATCAAGTGACTTTGGATAGGCCTTTGGAAGACAATGATTTTGAAAAAATAAAAAAGGGGGTTCATCTTGAAGATGGGGTGGCTGAAGTTGATGATATTGCTATCATCACCAAAGATAAAATCAATCTTGGCTTAGAAATCCACATTGGCAGAAACCGTATCGTCCGTAGGATTTTTGAATCCCTCAACTATAACGTTGAAAAACTTGACCGTGTGCTTTATGCTGAGTTGACCAAGAAAGATCTTCCGAGAGGTAATTGGAGATACTTGACTGAACAAGAGGTGATTAGATTAAAAACTAGAAAGTAAATTAAAAGGCCAGTTTTGCTGGCCTTTTTTATTTCTTTAGATAATCCGATATAGCTCGTTCAATCCTCAACATAGCTTCTACCGAGGTTTTGCAATTTATCAGTTTTGCTTTTTCTGAAGCAGAATGACCCATACTGTTGTACCATTTGCTATCGCCGAGATTTCCTAGATAAGCCTTCCACTTTTCCTTGTCTTTCGTGTTGGTTAGTTCCCAAGAAAAACCATCGAAAGTATTGTCAAGAGTTACTTTAAAGTACTTCAGCGAACCAGAAGTACTTTTCATGGGTACCCAAAACTCTGATCAACAGTGGTTTCCCTCCGCAACTATTTTTCCTTCAAAATTTAAAATGTCCATAAGACAGACACAAGCCATTTCACGTTCACTGCACCAACCAAAGGTAGAAAAGGTATCACAACCTGCCGCATAATACTGTGGCTTGGCCGTAAAAAGATCCGTCCAATACAAAAAAGGTGTGCGATCTATGTCTGCTCGTGATTTATATCTCCCAAAATCATTAGATGGTTTAAGGTCCTTAATAAGCCTCTTGTTTTCAGTTGCGTAGATTTTGTATCTAGGATTAGGATTTACCCAATGCCAAAAATAGGGTATATTCAAGATTTCTCCTCGAGAGCCGTTTCGTGCCGTTTTACTCGTAAACAATTGGTGCAATATGGACAATGTGTAATATTTCTCAAAATTGGAGGTATCTTTCGTATTTAGATCGTTCTGTTCGCAAAAATCTAAATAACTGAGGCTATCGCGCTTATAGAATTTATATTTATGATTGGTCACCAATCTCATGAAGAAGTTGGGGATGCTTTGACTTTGATAGGTATGTGGTTTTTGTTCACTACTAAGATTCTGCCCGCAACTTGAAAAAAAGAATACGATGCTGATCAATAAGGGTCCTGTTATTCTCATAAAATATCGGTTTGAATTTGTATTACTTCCTTTCAGTTTCCTTGGTTTTTGTATCTACTTCTTTGAGTAAGTCGGGCATTCGGTAGGCACCAGCCATGTTTATAATTCGTTCTGCCGCGTCGACAACTTCCATTCCAATAGCTGAAACAAATAAAGGATTATTGCTATCGCCCCTCTTTATTTCCCTTACATTCAATTTATTATTATGGAAACTAGTCTTTGCTACACCAATTATTGGAACTTTCACTATAAGCGTTTCATACAAATAGGCACCTAAGCCTTTCTTGCCTTCGTCATCCAGATACACAAAACCATCAATGATAATATATGAGATTTCATTAAGGTCAATATCTTGCAATACCTCAAGTAAACAAGGAAGCTCTCTTTTATAAAATGCACCAGGCTCATAATCAGCCACCCCAGAGTGGTACTTAACGATGTATTCATCTGCCTTGGGGGCTTTCCAGTCTTGAAATACTGCACATACAATCTTAGCAGTATCTTCTCTATAGTGTACGTCAAAGGCAAGTATTTTCATGTAAAATCATTTGATTTTTCTAAACGTAAGACTCATCCTTCCATTCTCCGTTTCTGACTTGGGAATCGCATGTACCCATTCCTTTTGAAGCTCCTGAGTCATATATAAAAGGGATCCTGACGGAAGTAGATAATCCAACACAATACCCTCCTCTATGATTTTTTTAAACCTCAAAACCCTAGTTTCTCCCAATGAAACAATGGCGATACCTGTATTGGAATCCAAAATATCGGTTTGATCAGAATGGAAGCCCATTTTTGAGTTGCCGTCTAAATAATAGTTGATGAGACAGTTATTAGGCAGAAAACCTAATAGGACATTGATCGCCTCACAGAGCTCTAAGAGCTTGATCGGCATCTCCTTAAAAGGATAATTCATTTGTGAGTAATTGTAAGCCACGCCAAAACTTGCAGTTTTTCGAGCTATCATGCTTTCGTCCCATGTTATATTAGCCTTTAATTCCTCAAACAAAACGTGAGAACCTGTTATAAAATGTTCCTTAAATACAATACCGTCCATAAAGTCAAATTGTAGTTCAAATATACAGAAAATCCTTTTCAAAAAACTTTCAAAAACTAGTACATTCACCAGAAAACTTCTATTTTTAAGTTTTAGTCCTAAGTCTAAATTTGGTGTGTTTTGAAACTGATCAAACAAATACAACTTTTTGTACAAGAAGGCTCTTCCGACAAGGTATATGAGATCGATCTTTGTGAAACCCCTTCAGGGGAATATCTGGTAAATTTCCGATATGGAAGACGTGGTGGCCCACTCAAAGACGGTACTAAAACAGTTTTTCCAGTAAGCTTAGCGGAAGCCGAAAAAACCTTTACTACACTAGAGCACGAGAAAAGAAAGAAAGGTTATGCGCCGCTAGGAGAGGTAACCATACAAGAAGATTTTACTCGAGAGGCTCCCAAAAAGGGAGAGAAACGGCGAAAGGTCATCATGAAAGCTTTACGTCAAGCCACTGAAGGCGAAGAGCATGAGACATGGCCGTTATCTAGAATCATCTGGCGAGCAGGAGAGCTTAAGTTTATAGAGGCAGAACCCTTAATTCTGAAACTGGCAGACTTCAGTGATCACTTCAACGTCTACGCATGTGTCTGGGCACTAGCAAGGACTGGTTCACAGAAGGCGATTCCCTTTCTTGAAAAGGTTAAAGACACGGCAACATTACCAGAGCATATTCGCAATTTGGCTGTTGATGTCCTTTTGATTTTGGGCAATGAAGAACTCCAAAACAAACTTATACAAAACGAAAAACTAACTTTGCCCAATCAAATCCAGCAACAACTTAATGATCAACAATATGATGCGCTCAATGAGACCATCAAAGAATACCTGTTAAAGCTCAAGACTTCTTCCAATAAATATATTGTATCCTTATATAGGCTGTCGTGGAACGACGAGGCACTGAAACAAATCCTACTTGAGGCATTATCAGAGCTAGAGGCAAAGCCGGGCACCTTTAAGTACTTGCGTCAGATTTTTAAGACTGCTGCCATGACGGATGATTTTGACATCTATGGTGTATTGGCAAAGAAGTTTGAGAAATCCCCTGCCGGCTATAGATCGGGTGGCTACGGATGGGTATACGGGCCAGAAGGCTATGTAGAACCCGAAAAGGAACTTAAAAAAGAGAACCCCTCCATCGCATTTTCAGACAAAACTAAGGCATACTTGAGTCGCAAAGTCGTTCGTGACTTGGAGCGCAAAGGGACCGACGCTACGGAATATACAGCTTTGGCAAGCTCCATTCTGCTGGCATTTGATGACGAACAAGACAAAAAAGAGCCTTATGCCGAGACTCATTATGAATACGTGAACAATGCCAGTGGCAGAGGTGGTCGTTACGAAAACAGAGCCATCCATTACGACTCATATGCAAATCATTTGGCATTTAACTATATTTTATACAAACACAGTACACGTTATCAATCTCAAAGCAAAGCACGTTGGAGTTGTGTTGGAGGCTATCAGCCTGGCCAACCTGCACCAAAAGGACGTGAGGAGGCTTTTTCAGCACTGTGGAATGAAGATCCCAAAAATATTGTTCGACTGCTTGCCAATTCTAGAGTAGAGCGTGTACATGAATTTGCGATTAAAGTATTCAATGCAAATCCAAAATTTGTTGAGGTTATAGAAATAGAGCATGTCATTAAGTTCTTAAAAGCAACCTTCAAACCTACCTCAGAACTTGGTCATGCTTTAGCGATTCAAAAATACAACTCAACAGAACCTCATAAAGGTTTGGTCATTGCCATGCTTGAATCTCCACATGCCGAGGCTGTAGAAGCTGCGAAAAAATGGCTTCAGGCAAGCAAAGAGGTTTTCCTAAGTGATGAATCATTTGTCTGTAGCCTCATCTTGAGCAATGTAGAAGGCACAAGATTATGGGCGAGAGAGTGGCTCATGCTCAACACACTTACTGCCAATGTTGCGGAAAAAGTGCTCTCTACCTCTTTATCCATGTTACTCACACACAAAAATCTGAACACAAACGAAGCCTTTATAAATTCGGTAACAGATACTTTAATTCTCTCCTTACCAGAATGGGTCAAAAGAATTCATCTCGAAACCATTCTTTTGTTCATTTCACACAATAACACCAATTTACATTTGGTTGGAGCCAGACTACTTTTACAAAATCAAAGTCCAGTGGAAGAGATTTCTGAATCTGTCTTGCTTTCATTGATCCAATCGGACAAAGATACTGTACGTGCAGTAGGCTTAGAGTTGATCGGAAAACTTCCGCTACAAAAATTGAATCAGAAGAAAAATCTTTTGATTTCCCTGTTGCTTTCTCCTTTGGGAGATTTGCGAAACAACGTACGCCCTATTTTGGTAAAACTTGCACAACAAGACCCAGCTTTTGCGGTAGAGTTGGCCGAACTTTTGGTTCCTTCACTACTCATGCCTGAAGCTTATGAAGGAATCCATCAAGATATTGTTGCATTTTTGACAAGCGCGGAAGTACTACCACAACTCAAATATTTGGATAAAACCAGAGTCTTTGCCCTGTGCAAATCGAGGAGTAGCAGTGCCCAAACTCTCGGGATTAAACTTGTAAAACAAAACATTCCACCCCAAGAGCTCAGTATGGAAGAAATCGTAAAACTTGCTGGCAATGCCTTGTTGGAATCAAGAACTTACGCATGGAGCTTGTACGAATCACAAAAAGAGCTTGTGAAAAAAGAAAAAGAAGAGGCTATAAAAATCACGGATTCCTACTGGGAAGACAGCCGCAGGTTTGGATTTAGCTTTTTCAGGGAGCAATTTTCTGCTGAAGATTGGACCCCACATCTTTTCATGGGACTTTGCGATAGTGTTAAAATAGACGTTCAAGCCTATGGCCGCGAAATGATCACCAAATGTTTCGAAAGCCAACATGGTGAGTATTACCTACAAAGCCTTAGCCAACACCCCGATACACAGATGCAGCTTTTTGCGAGTAATTACTTAGAGAGTTACGCCAGTGGTAAACCAGAACTGATACAAAGTTTGGAACTGTATTTCATTACACTGCTCTCACAAGTTAACAAAGCCAGAACGGCCAAGACACGAGCGCTGGAGTTTTTAAGAAAGGAAAGCGAAAGCAATGAAATTGTAGCAAAAACTGTGGCCAGTATTATTAACAGAGTTTCTGCAAGTATCTCCATTCAGGATAAAGCCAAGTATATACAGCTACTCATGGATCTCAAGAAAAAATATCCACAGATAGATAACCTTGTAAAAATACATCAAGTACCAGACTATCAACCCAATTGACATGCTTTTCAATCATAAATTTTCAGGAAATACCGAAGTCAAAAGCAACAGCTCCTCTGTGGAGATGTCTTTTGCCCCAGATTTGTTTAGAGATCCTACCTATTTTATAGGTGAGCTCAACAATAAAATTCCTTTTAGAGAAGCCATTTCTGCTTTGCATGATATCGTGGTTTCCGATTTCAGGTTCAAGCCCAAAGACAAGAGTGACTACAAAGCTTGGGCTGCAGAACAAGAAAATATTTGGCTGGCCGATTTCATGAAAGGTGCAGCCGAAATTCAGTCGAAGCTTAAACCACTTCGTGATGAACTGCAACTGGTGCGCAATGAGAAAGAGAAACTAATGGCTCCTTTTTACAAAGCCAAACAGAAGTATTTCAAGCATTTATACGATTCCAACAGAGAGGCTTGGATCGTGCTGGATCCCGTGATCACCGTACATCCAGATGAGCTGTTTTTTGAATGCTTCAGTAAAGACGAATCGTCGTACGGAAAACTAGGGTGCAATTACAATGTCTTTAATAATATCTCCGACTTTAAATGTGGCACTACGAATATTGACTATTCTTCAGCGCTATACGATGAATTTCAAAAGATCAGAAACTATAAAAAAACAGATTTTAGAATAGATCCTGAAGGTTTTGAGGTACAAACTGGCACAGAGCCACTCTATAAGGAAGTAAAGATCGATCTACCCGACAGTTGGGTGAGGGGGTTTCTACAGGTAAGCTCTGCTATGCAGATCAGTACCATAAGTTTTGAGCTTCATCCCATGGATGTGCACAACATCTGCTTTATCCTCAAGAGAAATAAGGAAAAAGAAGGACCACGTTCTATCCGTTATGTCTTAGAGCCAGGACAACCCGTGAAATTGATGTTTGACCCTTGGAATCTCTTGTTAGAGTGTCCAAGATCGGTCTATACGGGTTCTGAAAAACAAGAAATTCGTACATGGGGAAGAAGAAGACTGTTGCTTTTAGAACGTCTCATCCCAGTGACACGTAAGTTTACCGTGGTTTTGGTAGGTAATGGTCTTCCTTCATTTTACATTGCAGATTTGGGCGACATGAACTTCACATTGGGACTTTCTGGTTGGACGGCAAACGACTGGTCGAGTCTAGGCAATTTTGATCTCCTAGCGCCTCGTGCACAAGTAGACAGTGTGACCATGCAAAAAATCTACGTCACACTCAAAGAAAAATGGGTAGAAGATGCAAGTTCTCTTGCCAAACGATTAAACATGGACACCGCTACGGTGACTGGGGCACTCTCAGCCTTTACACAAGCTGGACGTGTCATTTATGACTTGGACAAAAAAATGTACCGCATTAGGGAACTGAGCAGAGAATCTATTTCCGTAGAGTCACTACGCTTCGCCAACGAAAGGGAAGAATCTGCTACACGATTTGTGGAGATGAATAAAGTATCCCTTTATCAAGAAGTTACTCCCGAGCAATACTTGCGGTTGTCGGGAGCAGTGGTTGATAAAACACAAACTTTTCAACCTACACTTTTACTGGACAAAGATCAGAAAATTGTTAAGGCACAATGCGGTTGTAACTTTTATCAGCAAAACAAACTCATGAAAGGCCCTTGTGAACATATTTTGGCACTGCGGATCATGCATCGTGAGATGAAAAGCATAAGCGTATAATTTTTGAACATATTGTATAGTAACCTGTTAGTGCTGTACAGACAAAATATTTGAATAATTATACTCTAGTGATATTAAATAAATTTGTAATAAAGTAACTAAAAATTATATTTGTATAGCGGTGGCGCGGTGTTTAAGACCTTGCTTTCTGGGCGGTGTATCACCGTCCGAGTTCACAGACTACCAACGCTTCACTGGCTCGTTCTTTACTGTACGACCCTGCCACCTATACGTCATTTCCGGGAAGACTTCCAGGAAGTGAAATAACGTATAGGTGGCGTGTCGTTTGAGTTGACCGTTCCAGTCATTAAGATTGTACGAAGGACGCCCGCCCCGCTATTTTTATACTTATGAGCCAAGCACAAGACACCCGCCAACAACTATACGACCGCATCAAATCCAGTACAAAAGATGCTGTAATACTCGAAGAAATGATCCGCCTAGGTTTCTGGAAACAGGGCGATGGCGCCAATGGTGTTCCTGAACAAGTGATCTTGAAGGAAGCCGAACTTGTAAAACAGATCAATGAGCTTACCGCAAAGCAAAGACTCTATCAAAACAGAGAAGCGGCGCTCAAAGAAATGCGCAAAGCCCGATTGGCGGAGTCTAAACGCAAACGCGCTGAAAGAAAAGAACTCAAAAAACAAGAAGTCCTAGATAAAGCGAATAAATGGGCTGAACAAAAATCCAAGGATATCACCTATCTTGGAGAAAATGTTTCCAAAAGACTGAACGAAACAGAGTGTAATCCATCCTTACTAGCCAAATACGGTTTGCCTTCATTTGGCGCAGTGGAAGACTTAGCTAAGGCTATGGAGGTAAGTGTGGCTGATCTAAGGTTCTTGTCTTACAGCAGAACTGTAAGTACTGTTAATCATTACAAAAAATTCAATGTGCCTAAGAAATCTGGCGGTACGCGCCTCATTTCTGCACCAATGCCCAGACTCAAATCAGCACAGTATTGGATCTTGGAGACATTACTCAACAAAATTACACTGCACGATGCTGCTCATGGTTTTGTGAAAAAGAAAAGTATTCTTTCCAATGCTCAAAACCATGTGAAAGCAGATTTGCTCATCAATTTAGACCTCAAAGACTTTTTCCCCTCTATCCTATATCCTAGGGTTAAAGGCTTATTCAAAAGTTTAGGCTATTCAGAAAAAATCGCTACGATCTTGGCACTCATCTGTACTGAACCAGAAACAGACGAAGTAGAACTGGACGGTAAAAAGTATTTTGTGGCCTTGTCTGAAAGGAAGCTTCCACAGGGAGCACCCACAAGCCCTGCCATTACCAATATTATTTGTAGAAGGCTTGATGCCCGCTTGAGAGGCCTTGCTCAGAAATATGGCTTTGTATACACCCGCTATGCAGACGATCTGTCCTTTTCTACCAAAGGTGAGGCCGCAGAAAAGGCACATCAGTTACTTTCCAACATTAGAAAAGTACTTAAAGACGAAGATTTTACCATACATCCCGACAAACTCAAGATCATGCGCAAAGGCGCGTGCAAAGAAGTTACGGGCATCATAGTTAATGACAAGCCAGCTATCAAAGCTAAAGAGCTAGATAAGTTCAGGGCGCTCATTTATCAAATAGAAAAAGAAGGCAGCCTAGAAGGCAAACACTGGAACGGTGCACCAAATTTATTGGCAGCCATACAAGGTTATGCCAATTTCGTGTACATGGTAGATCCCACTAAAGGAGAACCTCTAAAACTCAGAGTAAAAGCACTGCTTGCCAAGCATGACTATAAACACACTATCAAACATCTGCCCAAGGCAAAACAGCAGCCAGTGCAAGACTCAAAATCTCAACCAGTGGAAAAAAAAGATTCCAACAACAAACCTTGGTGGAAAATCTGGTAAAACATTTTTACTATTAAATAGAAAAGTAGAGACCCAACCGTTTGTCAGCAGGGGTCATTACTTTTCGCTAGAATACCTGATTATTAAAATTACTCCACCATTAATTTCCTACTTTGTGTCCCTGCAAATGTTGTGATCTCCGCAATATACATTCCTGGTTTTAAAGATGATATATCCAACTGTTTCGCATCCTTCGTAACTAAGATTTCACCTTTACTAAGATCCTGAATAGCTATTTTTGTGATAGTCACATCAGAGGCAACGTTGAGTATTCCCTTTGCTGGGTTTGGATACATAGAAAAGGTAAATGTTTCTTCTGAAGACTGATCAAGAGCTATTCTACCCGAACTACACACAACCCAAGACGCAGTCGCGTCTTTAGTCCAAGACAATGTTTTATATACTTGGCTATTACTGATACACACATTTGTCAAGAGACTATTGCCCGTACAGCCAACATAAGTAAGTGATGTATTATGACTTACATCTAGACTGGTAAGTGCATTATCATAAATTACTAAGGCATTTAGAGACGATATACCTGTAACATCGATACTTGACAACTTATTGTCATAAACTATTAAATCTTTCAGCATTGGGGTTTCACTTACACTTACATTCGTCAATTGATTTCCAAAAATGTAAGCGTCTATCAATTTTGGCTTGTTACTTAAAGTCAAGCTAGAGAGTGAGGTATTGCTACAATACAAATGTTGCATATTGGGATTATTACTTAAGTCTAAAACAGTAATAGGATTATCGTCACAATACAAAACCTCTAAATCAGTCAATTTAGTGAGATCTAAACCATTAAGTTTATTTTCATAACAAATGTACTGGGTAATCTTTGGACTATTGGGTACGTTCAAATTTGTAATTTGATTGTAATAACAATATAAATGGATCAAATCTGGATTATTTATCGCAGTAAGACTATTGAGTTGGTTGAAAAAACAATACAAATATCGTAGTTTACTATTGGTACTCACGTCGAGTGTTGTGAGCTGATTATATGAACAGTCCAAATATTCAAGACTTGTAAAAGCTTCAATGCCTGTGAGATCTCCAATAGCCTCATTGTTTATATTTAGCTGAGTAACTATTTTAGCCTCTGACTTTTGTATTTCCCCATCACTATTTTTGTCAGTTCCTAGTCCTATGAGCGCATTTTTAAAATTTGCATCAGGTATGTATACAACTGGGTCGCAAACTACAACTTGCGTATAACCTTCAATATACCATGTGCTTGCCAATGTTGTTTGCGATGGATGAATACATATCTGAGCGAGAGGATTACCCACAGCACCTACATAATTCATGTTTAGATTCTGGCTCAGATCTAAATTATTAAGTTTATTACTGTAGCAATACAAAAAACGAAATGCTTTATTACTTGTAAAATCTAGATTTTGTAGTTTATTATACGAACAATAAATCCTATCAAGCAGAACAGCATTATTTACGTTTAAGCTCGTCAAATTATTGTTATCACAATACAATGCGTTCAAATTAGGTACAAGACTTAAATCCAACGTAGTTAATTGATTTACGCTACAGGTAAGATGTGTCAAATTTGGATTTGTTCCAATCTGCAAACTAGTGAGTTTATTGGAACTACAATTTACCTCTTTAAGAGCCGTATTATTCCGAAGGTCCAATGCCGTGAAATTATTATTAAAGCAATTAAAATATGCTAATGCCACAAACGAGCTAACCTCTATGGCTGCAATGTGATTATCACTACAATCAAGATTTTGCAACAATGGTAAATTAGCGATCTCCACTATTGGTTGGGGATTAATAGCAAAGTTCAAGTGTGTCAAATTCGGACAATTCTTTACCGAAAGACTTTTGATAGCATTATTGGAGCAGTTAATAGATCCTAAAACTGGCAGAGCATCAACTTTAAGCGAAGTAAGTTTCCCATTAACGCACTCAAGTATGGCGAGTGAATTACAATTATCCACATTTAGACTTATCAGCTTGCTTCCATTACAATGCAACTCCCTCAGAGAAGTACAATTGCTCACGTCCAAATTAGTCAATGGATTTGCCGAAATACCTAAACTTTCTAGTGAAGTATGATTGCTCAGGTTTAAGCTGCCAAGCATGTTACTCTCACAACTAATCGACTTCAGCATCAAATTTTTGCTTAAATCCAAACCACTTAACCTACTGTTATGACAATTAAACGACTCAAGACTTGTTTGCTTACTTAAATCCAGAGTGTTTAATAAGGTATTAAACACAGTTAAGGTCTTAAGTGTGGTATTTCCCCCCAGATTCAAACCAGTAAGGGGATTATTATAGGCATAGACTTCTTTTAAAAGCAAATTGTTGCCGAGATTTAATTGAATAATTTGGTTGTGGTTACAGTCCAGATAAGTAAGCTTGGTATTGACCGCGACATCAATACCTGTTAGCGTATTTCCAGAACAATTAAGTGTCTTCAAGGCAACATTATGCGTCAAATCTACACTCGTCAAGTGATTGTTAGAACAGACTAAAGTTCCCAAATTGGTAAAGGTCTCAATACCCGTCAGATTATTAATCCCAGCATTGTCTAAAAACAAATAACCAGCAGACTTCGCTTCAGAAACTTCGATTTGGCCATTCTTATTCTTATCAAGCCCTTGGCTGATGAGCGCAGCTTTAAAATTCGCATCAGGAATATTAACTATTTGAGAAAACAGGGGAGTCATAAACGCCATAGTAATGGTAGTAATGATTTTTTTCATGGTTGCAATTTTTAATATACCTAATTTATATGAGCAGACTTCCATTAACAAATACAGAAAATAATATTTTCTAAAATTCTTCAAATAATCCAATTAATACCAATAATATAACAATATTGGTATAGTAATACAACTAAAGTTAAAACACTGAATAACAAACAATTAATATAAAATATTATACTAAAAACATTCATATCAATAAAAAATCAACACCCAGATATAACAATATCATCGGCATAATGTTTTTAAAGTCAGAAAATATGTTTTTGCAACTTGAAACTGTGCTTGATATAGCGATCATAAAGTTAAAATCCGACAATATTCTCATTTACAATTACTTAAAACAAAACAACACTTTTTTGAATTAATCCAATACTTTTTAAAACCTAGAAAACTGGCATTGTGACATCTTTTATATTTTTAAATTCGATTAAACATAGTACATGGTCTTCAAAATGATCATAATTAAATAGTAATCTCATTAATAATAATATTTAACCTCAATTCGGGATAAGGAATTGTTTATGAGCCGACGCACTGTGGGCG
>CAMFLX010000068.1 GCA_945957555.1 uncultured Cytophagales bacterium | reverse complement strand
AACGCTTGTTATATAAACGATTCGGTACATATAGGCACCTTAAAAAAAATATTTCTAAAAAATGTAGAGATCAAATACTATTTGAGGCTTGAATAGCGTTACTATTTTTTATGGTTTTAAAACTAATTAAGAAATGACAAAAGTATTCATCAATCGGGCCATTGCCGTTTTAGAATTGCCAGAAAACATATCAGACTTGATCGTTTGTGCAAAATCGATTCATATTGCTATGAACGAAAGCCCGTATTTCGGCCATTTGGAAACACGAATATTTCAATTGCTGGCAGATACCATAATGTTGGAAAAGTCTCTGGGCAATTTTGTGAAGAAACCAAAGAAGTTTATTGAAAACGAGTCCGATATAAGTTTGTCTTTGGTTAAATCTGGATTATTATACTTATTAAAAGAAGTGCAAGCTGTCGCAGACGAGCATGAAGAGTTGAGCGAGGTAATAGTTATTAGTGCAGGTATGAAAGTTCTTGTCAAACGTCAAAGGAGATTAGCAAAGCCCGAGAAAGCAAAAGGAAACTGAGTGGATTTGATGATTAAGGATTAAGCAGTTTTTAATGAAATATATAATCATTAAATAACCAATAACCTATTTGCCAATTCTATATTGAAGCCCGATTTCAAAGGAACCCGTAGATATAGAAAGGGTGTTGAATAACAAGCTATTGTAGGAAAGATTTACTATAATAGGATTATTATCTTTATTGAGATGAAAGGAGGTTAAAAACGAGGTTCCTCTTCTATATTGGTACAGGATCCCCGCACTTATAATTTCTTTGTAACAGAGCAAGGCCGTGGTGCTTGCTAAATCGTACATGGCTTGTGGCCTCCAAAACAAATGACCTTTTATGGAAACGGAAGCACTCAAGTCTTTTTCTGATTGAACATAAAACTGATAATACCGTCTAAAGACTAAGCTGCTATTAATCACAATACTACTGTTATTGAAAATCTGATAGGCCGCAGTGCCAATTTCGGTTTTTTTGTATTTGAAAATGCCACCAATACTTCCATCTGGCACACTTGCTTTGCCCATTCCAGAAGGGGCCGTAAAGCTAAGGGAGGAAATGCCTAATGCGATACCTGTATATAGAAAAATATCGTCAGTGATGGGTAGCCTTATTGCATAGTTGCCATAAAACTTTGGCGAAGAAATATAAGGTCCTTCTTTTTCGTTTTGAAATATTGCTCTAATTGATTGGTTAATAGCTCGCTGTGGTGTGATGGATAAGTCTCCGTAGGCTGTCATTGAGGAAACTTCATTCAACAGGCCTGTTCTAGATTTGTACAAAGAACCTAAGCTTGCTTTCGAGGATTCGTTCACCCAAGCTGGGTTCATGAGGGCATTATGCTCTAATATGGATGATGTGTAATAGTCAGGCATGTAGTTGCTTATCGTTTGTTGAGACCAACAAACTGAAACCATGTGCAGAATGAATATCACCAATGGGCCGCTCTTCAAAATGAATTTCCAAGAAAGATTCTGGCAAATATAATTTAAAAAAATTAGCATCAAACTCCAGAAGCTTTAGTTTGGATGAATGGGTTTTGCTTTTAATACGTTTGAATACATGGTGTTTTGGGTTATATAACTTTTTCTTATATTTTTTTTATAATTTCATTACTATTGTAAGACTCATGTGTCTACAGTATAGGTTTAACAGATATGAAGATTAACGAAAAGGACATCCCTGATTTGATTAAGCTAGGAAAGGATAAAGATGTAATAGTCTTATTTTATAAACAGGTCTATCCAAGAGTTAAGAGAACGATCTTAAAAAAGGGGGGCAAGAAAGAAGATGTGGAAGATGTGTTTCAAGATGCGGTCATGTATTTGTACAAATATATTTTGGACGGTAAGTACAGTGACAAATATACCGTTTATGGTTTTTTGTTTACGCTCTGTATGAATCGTTGGATCAATAGCTTACGCAAAAGTAGTAGATCTGTAAATGTAGATTTTCAGACAGAGGAGCAATATTTTGATATAGAAGCCGACTTTCAAGAAATTCATTTGGCTTCTCGGGAGGGAAATTTGCTTACTGCTTTGTTTTCAAGAATAGGGGACAAATGTATAGAGATGTTAAACTATACGATTTATCAAGATCTGTCGATTGAGGATATAGGGTTGCGGATGGGCATAGAAACGGATGGGGCAGTAAAGATGCAACTAAAGAGATGTAAGGAGAAACTGTATAAGGAAGTAGAAATCAATCCAAGTATTTTAGAAAAAATAAGAGGCCATGTATAGTAACGACAACATATATGAAACTATAGAGCAGTATCTGGATGGAAGCCTTCCAGAAGGTGAACGGCAACAGTTTGAGCAACAGTTACAAGTGGACGAAGCACTCAAACAAAAAGTCTTAGTTTGTAAAGCGACACAAGGGCTTATTATGCAAAATAAACTCAAGGACCTAAAGTCTCTGATGTCCACAGAAAAAGCTAAGCTTGAAAAGTCGGAAATACTGAAGAAAACGGGACTGGTATTGTTAGGTTCTGCTCTCTTAGTCACAGGAGGTGTATGGTACCTGCAAACGGAAAGGGATACGTCTAAAGACTTGCCTCAACAAGAGATCCGTTCTGACCAAGAACAGGCTACCCTGTCTAAATCTTTGGAACCAACCGAGGATACGCATAGGGAAGCCACCACTGTGAAAGCTGATGAGAAATCTACTAAGAAGCAAAACCCCATTACTGTTGAGGATGCAAGTTCTGCTCCATCTTCTTCTCAAAAAGTAATATCTATAAACTCTAAAGCGATCGAAACAGAGCCTTTTGTTGTTGAGACGGAAAAACAGCGAACACAAACTCAAGAAAAGAAAGAAGAAAGGGTTAAGACGAATTCAGACAATACTTTAGACCAATGTAACGGAATAATAATTACAGCAGAGATAACCAGCGTATCTCCGTGTAAAGGTTTGAGTAACGAGGGTGCCATTAGTCTAAGAGAGTTAGGTGGTGGGCAGGGGCCGTATCGTGTTTACCTTAATGGAAAAGATATGGGAACTGAAGATTCTTATGAGCAACTTGCAGAAGGTAGCTATCAGATACTAGTTACTGATGCAAAGGGTTGTAAACAAACCTTTAATCCTGTACTTTTGAAGGCGAAGGATTGTCCTATGGATTACGATTTTAATCCTAATCGTGGTGAAGAGTGGGTTGGCCCAGTATTGACATCTGCGGCTAAGCTTAGTATCCTTGATAAAAAAGGAACATTGGTGTATAGCAAGTACGTGCAAGTAGGGGAAACCTGCACTTGGTCTGGTTATGCTGCATCGGGAACTTTGGTTTTCGGATATTTTGTATTTGTGTTGGAAAAAGCAGACGGTTCTGTAGCTAAAGGTTCTATAACTGTAACAGAGTGAGGTTGAGAAAATACATAACGTTTTTAGGTGTTTTATGGGCTACTATAGGAAGTGCACAGACCGTTGCAATTGCTGATAGTAACTTTAGGAAATGCCTTGTAGACAGCTTGCCTAATGTTTTGGACGTGAACCAGAATTTGATAATAACGCAAGCAAATTCTGCTACGGAACTACGTTGTCCTAATTATGGTATTACATCGATTCCTGAGTTGCCTTATTTTACGGCACTTCAAGAACTCAATCTTACAAAGAACCCAATTGTAGTGTTGCCACCCATCGCTAGTCCACAAACGATGGTTGTGCTTAATATCGGAGAAACAGGGCTAACTACATTGCCAGATTTTAAGGGTTTTACAAATTTGCAATGGCTCTCATTTCATAGGTTGTACCTTACTACATTTCCAGACCTCTCAAAGAATACCAAACTCATAAGGCTCACGGCACATACGAACAAGTTTGACTCTGTACCTGTACTCAATTTGCCTGTATTGGAACGTCTGGAGATTTCTTTAGCAAACCTTAGTAAACTCCCAGACTTAAGTAATTTAAAGAAATTAAGGCAACTAGAATGTTTTAGAAATAAACTGACCCAATTACCTAATATGTTGGGTTTGGATAGCTTAAAAATACTGGATGCTAGTACAAACGCAATTAGTGAGGTACCTTTATTACCTGCCGGAATCAACACTTTATATATTGATAATAACGCTTTCACAACTCTACCCAATCTTAAACCCTATACCCAATTGACAAAGGTTAGGCTTTATGGAAATCGTTTGAGTTTTGAAGATCTTTTGCCTCTTGCAACAATTGCAAACTATGCCACTGTCTATGAAATCATGCCTCAAAAAAGTTTTGAAGTAGGCAAAAGCTTTTCTGCAGTGGAGCTAGACAGTGTTGGTATGGATTCAAAGATTGATTCCAATATAGTGGGGGTGGTTAGAAAATGGTACTTTAATGATGTATTAACTACCCAAACGTCCCGTAACTTTAAACTCAAGTCTTTGAAGTTCTCCGACCAAGGTTATTATCATTGTGTACTTTCCCATCCTTCCATGCCCAATGTAACATTACAAACGGATAAGTTTTATTTAGGTATTCAGTCTTGTGTGAATTTGGATGGTGTCTCCACTGAAATCTCCGCGGGTACTTGCCTAAAACAGGGGAGCCTTAAGGTTAATTTAAGTAATCAACCCAAAATTGATTACAAATTAGAATTGGAGGGACAACAGTCTCATAAGCGAATGAGTTCAACAAACGGCTTGTTTGCAAGTTTAGGAGAGCCCGAATATAAACTCATTATAAGTAGACCGAATGGCTGTACTTACACACTGCCAATGCCTGTAGTGATACCTAAAGAAAACTGCACTCAGGTAGTTATCACTCCTAATGAAGATGGCGTAGATGATGTTTATTATTTTTCTCAAACTGGTCAAGCAAAACTTGTTGACAAATGGGGTAATATGGTTCTGCAACTCACCTTACCTAAGCTTTGGGACGGTTACGTGAATGATCAGAAAATGCCAGTAGGCTACTATATCGTCAATATTAACAACGGAGAAGAGATCTTAAAGCTTTCCGTGATTTATTAGAAGCCTTATGCTTGCTATTGTAAATAACCCCAAACATTTCTCTTAAAGGCAAAACATTCAATTCATTTATAAAGTTACCTTACTTATAAATGAATGGAGATGACCCCAAAAGCCAAGCCATATATATTTTCTAAAGGTATTGATTCATATTTTATAGGTATATATGAATCCTATGTATTTGTATGTCGGTTTTTTAAACAGGTTCTGCAACGTCCCTTTCATTTTGGTCAAATCATAGACCAGTGTTATGAAGTAGGTTTGAAATCATTGCCTTTAATCACCTTGACTGGTTTTGTAACAGGTGTTGTATTTACCAAACAATCACGTACCTCCTTGGAAGTTTTTGGAGCGGCTTCATGGTTGCCTGCGTTAATTTCTATTGCCCTAGTAAGGGCTTTAGGCCCATTGGTTACAGCACTAATCTGTGCAGGAAAAGTGGGGTCAAGTATTGGGGCCGAATTGGGTTCTATGAAGGTAAGTGAACAAATAGATGCCATGGAGGTGTCTGCTATCAATCCTTTCAAGTACTTGGTGGTTACTCGGGTAACTGCGACTACGCTTATGGTACCTATCCTGTCTTTGTATTGTAGTTTAGTAGGGTTATTGGGCTCTTATGTGAACGTACATGCCAACGAAAACACCAGTTTTGCACACTTTTTTCAAAATGGTTTTGCAACGATCAGTTTTTTAGACGTATTCACTGCCGTATTTAAGTCAATAGTATTCGGGTTCACTATAGGTATTATAGGTTGTTACAAAGGGTATAATGCTTCACAAGGTACGCAAGGTGTTGGGAAAGCGGCAAATCAGGCTGTTGTATTAACCATGTTCTTGGTTTTTGTGGAAGAGCTTGTGATAGTGCAGGTGAGTAATTGGATTAAATTTTTCTAATAATGGAATCCGAACAGATAAGTGGAGAAAAGGAGTCGGTGATTTGTATCAGTGATTTATATAAGTCTTTTGGCGATTTGCATGTACTAAAAGGTGTGAACCTAGATATTTATAAAGGAGAAAATCTAGTGGTTTTGGGCCGCTCTGGTACTGGTAAGTCTGTATTGATCAATATTTTGTCAGGTTTGTTAAAGCCTGACTCTGGAACCGTAATGGTGCTGGGTGAAAAAGTAGATCATTTGACACAGAAAGCACTAGATGCGCTACGTTTACATATTGGTTTTTCTTTTCAGAGCAGCGCTTTATATGATAGTATGAATGTCCGTCAAAACTTGGAGTTTCCTTTGACCATGAATGTTAAGAATTTGACCAAAATGCAAATCAAAGAAGCCGTTGAAGAAGCTTTGAATGCCGTAGGCTTGATCGATAAAATGAATCAGATGCCTTCGGACTTATCTGGTGGGCAACGTAAAAGAATCGGGATTGCCCGTACTTTAATTTTGAAGCCACAAATTATGTTATATGATGAACCCACCTCAGGTTTGGATCCTATCACATGTTATGAAATCAATCAATTAATCAGGGATGTTCAGAAAAAATACAATACTTCCTCTATCATCATTACCCACGATCTTACCTGTGCCAAAGAAACAGGAGACAGAATAGCGATGCTTTTTGATGGAATGTTTATCAAGACGGGTACTTTCGACGAAGTATTTGCTGATAGTGACGAAAGGATACAAAGTTTTTATAATTATAATTTTACTAAATAAATATGAGCGAATCATCCCATAAACGAACGGTACTTGTAGGCGTGTTTGTTCTCATCGGTCTACTGGCTTTGATGGCAGGAATCTTAATTATCGGTAACCTACACGAAACTTTTACCAGAAAAATGAAAGTGACTTCCTTTTTTAAGGATGTGAACGGTTTGCTGCCAGGAAGTAGTGTGTGGTTTTCAGGGGTAAGAATAGGTACGGTTAAAAAACTCCGATTCCACGGTTCTTCAGAAGTGGAGGTGGTCATGAATCTCGACGAGGAGGCACAGACTTTTATTCGAAAGGATGCCAAAGTGAAGATCAGTACAGATGGATTGATTGGTAATAAGATTATTGTAGTCTATGGTGGAACGTCAAAAGTTGGGTCGATTCAGGCGGAAGATACTCTGCATGCTGAGGCGACTCTGTCGGGTGATGAGATCATGAATACCTTGCAACAGAATAACAAAAATGTACTTGAAATCACCAATGATCTGAAACTCATCAGCAAAAAACTAGTGAATGGAGAGGGGAGTATAGGGAAATTGATCAGCGATGAATCCATCTATAATAATATGAATGCGACCACTCTGTCTTTGAAATCGACATCAGCAAGAGCAGAACAATTGGTGACTTCTCTTGCTGGTTTTACAGAAAAGTTAAATAAGAAAGGTACGTTGGCTAATGATCTTGTGACCGATACTGTGATGTATGCATCTATGAAAGCCTCAATGATGGAATTGGAAAAAATAGCAGATTCAACAGCGTTATTGGTGAATAATTTGAAAAGAGCAAGTGCTGATCCCAATAGTACATTGGGGGTATTGCTCCACGACGATGCTTCTGGTGAAAATTTAAAAGGATCTATTAAAAACCTAGAATCGATTACACAAAAACTGGATGAAAACCTTGAAGCCCTTAAATATAGCTTCTTATTAAGAAAGGCCTTCAAGCGGAAAGAGAAGGCTGGTAAATAGTTTTCTAAATATTGATTTAGAAATAGCTCACATTAGAAATTGATTGTTAACTTAAAATTTTATTTAATTTTACATCAAACTCAATTCAAAAGCTCAAGATGAATATTGATTGGAAAACAGTTAAGGAATACGAAGACATTACTTATAAAAAAAGTGGCGGGGTAGCTCGTATAGCATTTAATAGGCCAAATGTTCGAAATGCTTTCAGGCCAAAGACCACTTCCGAGTTATACGATGCTTTTTACCATGCTTATGAAGATGCCTCTACTGGTGTTATTCTCTTATCAGCAGAAGGTCCATCGACAAAAGATGGTGTATATTCATTCTGTAGCGGCGGTGATCAGAAAGTGCGTGGCGAAAAAGGTTATGTAGGCGAGGATGGCCGTCATAGATTAAACATCCTTGAAGTACAAAGACTCATTCGTTTCATGCCAAAGGTAGTCATAGCAGTGGTGCCAGGCTGGGCTGTCGGTGGTGGGCATAGTTTGCACGTGGTTTGTGACCTCACATTGGCAAGTAAGGAGCATGCTATTTTTAAACAAACGGATGCTGATGTCACCAGTTTTGATGGCGGATATGGTTCTGCATACTTAGCTAAGATGGTTGGACAAAAAAAGGCACGAGAAATATTTTTCTTGGGTCGTAATTATAGCGCTCAAGAGGCATTTGATATGGGAATGGTTAATGCCGTCATTCCACATGCCGAACTAGAAACTACTGCCTATCAGTGGGCTCTAGAGATTTTGGAAAAATCGCCAACGTCTATCAAAATGTTGAAATTTGCAATGAATCTAACCGATGATGGAATGGTCGGTCAACAAATTTTTGCAGGAGAGGCTACGCGCCTTGCTTATATGACAGATGAAGCTAAAGAAGGACGCAATGCGTTTTTGGAAAAGCGTAAACCCAATTTTGACAAGAATGGTTACAGTCCTTGTTGATTGTATGGAAAGGTTAGAATGAATAAATGGGATGTTTTGCCCAATAAATAGAAGAGGCCATTGTACTGAGCAGTCGGTATAATGGCCTCTTCTATTTCTATTGATTTTTAGTAATCAAGCCTATTTTAAGATCAGTTTAGTCGATTATAATAATCGCCCTTCACGCAATTATTTTCCTTATACTACGTCAGGTTATATTTTAATACTTAAAGATGGAATTGGTTTTCCTCAATCGAGGGGGCAGAAACTCCATTTTGGAGTTTCAGTCCCTCAACTGTATGATCGCAACTCCAAACTGGAGGAGCTCTCGTACAGTTGTATTTTCACAAAATCAGAATTGGAGTTGCCATGATACAACTGTACGATGCTAACTCCAAATTGGAGACGTTCCTATACAACTGTATACCTACAACTCCAGATTTGAGGAGCTCTCGTACAGTTGTATTTTTACAAAATCAGAATTGAAGTTGCTCTCATACAACTGTGGGACATCATTGTTAAAAACAACAATGATGATCTGAGCTTGGGTTAGATAAATCATTTGTACGATCAATTGATTATACTGGTATGTATTGCCCTTCACGGGTAACAATTTGAAGAGGTTTTTGCCCATGAGTTCAATATCGGTTAGTATCTACTAAAACAGCAATAATCGTATATAATTCTACAGGTACAGCATTTTTAAAATTCGACATATTTGCTTATCTTGCAAGGATTTTATAATCACGTTTTTAAAAGTTTTCATCAAATAAAAACATTACATTTTTAAGCATGAGCGACGCTTCAAACATTATTCCAATTACCATAGAAGACGAAATGCGTACCGCATATATCGATTATTCGATGTCTGTAATCGTATCACGTGCACTACCCGACGTAAGAGATGGCCTCAAGCCTGTGCACCGTCGTGTACTCTATGGTATGGATGAGCTAGGTGTAAATCACGATAAGCCTTACAAGAAATCTGCCCGTATCGTTGGTGAGGTATTAGGGAAGTTCCACCCACACGGCGATTCATCAGTATATGATACCATGGTACGTATGGCACAGCATTGGTCACTGAGATACATGCTGGTAGATGGTCAAGGAAACTACGGTTCGGTAGATGGTGATATGCCTGCAGCAATGCGTTACACGGAGGCGAGACTTCGTAGGATTGCTGAAGAGATGTTAGCTGATATCAATAAAAACACAGTTGACTTTCAGCCAAACTTTGATGATAGTTTGGAGGAGCCTACGGTGCTTCCTGCAAAGGTTCCCAATTTGTTGTTGAATGGTTCTTCTGGTATTGCGGTGGGCATGGCTACCAATATGGCACCTCACAATCTTACAGAAGTAATTGATGGGATTCTTGCCTACATTGACAACAGAGATGTGACCATTGCCGAATTGATGAAATTCATAAAGGCTCCTGATTTTCCTACTGGCGCCATTATTTACGGTTATACAGGTGTAAAACAGGCTTTTGAAACTGGTCGTGGTAGAATTGTAATGCGTGCCAAAGCAAATTTTGAGACGTCAAAAACAGGTAAAGACCAGATCGTGGTTACAGAGATTCCTTATCAGGTAAACAAAGCACAGATGATCGAAAAGACAGCTGGCTTGGTTAATGAAAAGAAACTAGAAGGTATCTCTGATATCAGGGATGAAAGTGATAGAGAAGGTATACGAATAGTTTATGATTTGAAGAGGGAGGCTGTGCCAAATGTGGTGCTAAACAACTTGTTCAAATTTACAGCCTTACAGACTTCATTTAGTGTAAACAACATTGCCTTGGTTAAAGGACGTCCAGAGGTGCTGAACCTTAAGGATATGATAGTTCATTTTGTGGAACATCGCCATGAAGTGGTAGTAAGGCGTACCAAATTTGAACTAGATGAGGCAGAGAAAAGAGCACATATTTTGCAAGGCTACATTATTGCCTTGGACAATCTTGATGCGGTAATTAAATTAATCCGCGAAAGCCGTGAGCCAGAAGAAGCCCGTAATGGTTTAATGACTCAGTTCGCAATGTCGGAAATTCAAGCCCGTGCCGTACTTGACTTGCGTTTGCAACGTCTTACAGGTATGGAGCGCGACAAAATCGTCAAAGAGTACGAAGAAGTAATGGCTTTGATAGCTGATTTGAAGGATATTCTTTCTAACGAAGTCCGTCGCTACCAAATCATCAAAGATGAATTGATTGATATGAAAGCGCGCTATGGTGATGCCAGAAGGTCTGAAATCGTTTATGCGGCAGATGACTTGACTATAGAAGACATGATTGCTGATGAGCAAATGGTCATTACCATTTCTCATGAAGGATATATCAAGCGCACCAACTTAGCGGAATACCGGAGCCAAGGTAGGGGAGGAGTAGGCTCCCGTGGCGCTTCTACAAAAGATACTGATTTTACAGAACACTTGTTTGTGGCTAATACACACTCAATCTTGTTGATTTTCACGGATACCGGTAAAGTGTACTGGTTGAAAGTTTATGAAGTGCCAGAAGGCGGCAAAACTGCCAAAGGAAGACCTTTGCAGAACATGATTCAGATCGAGAAGGATGAGAAAGTGAAAACAGTCATCAATATCAACGATATCAATAATCCTGATTATGTGAGCAATCACTATTTAATCATGTGTACTGAGCATGGAGTCATTAAGAAGACTACACTTGAAGCATATTCTAGACCAAGAGCTAACGGTATCAATGCCATTAATATCAACGAAGGTGATCACCTGTTGGACGTGAAACTTACTAACGGGAATAATGAGGTGGTTATTGCAACTCGTAGTGGTAGAGCAATTCGCTTCAATGAAGCAAAAGTAAGGCCTATGGGGCGTACAGCAACTGGAGTAAAATCTGTGACTTTGGAAGATGAAAATGACTATGTAGTTGGAATGGCTACCATTGACGACCCTACGACACAAACCTTGTTGGTGGTTTCAGAGAAAGGGTATGGTAAGCGTACTGACATTGAAGACTATAGAATAACCAATAGGGGAGGCAAAGGTGTTAAAACCTTAAACGTTACTGATAAAACAGGTAATCTTGTTTCTATATTAAGAGTTATTGATGGTGATGATTTGATGATCATTAACAAATCGGGAATCATCATTCGTACTCCTGTGGATGAGCTCCGTGTAATGGGTAGGGCAACTCAAGGTGTGAGATTGATCAAATTGAGCGAAACAGATGAGATTTCATCTATTGCTCGAATCGAGAAAATGGAAGTTGATGAAATCGTCGAAGGAGAGGCACCTGTTGAAGGAGAAAACCCTGAAGTTCAAGAATCAGGGACCGCTGAAGAATAGAAGCAAACGTCGAACTTGAATAATAAAAAGGAGGCCAAAGCCTCCTTTTTTATTGTCTTAGGTAATAAATTTTTGAATTTAAAGATAATCAAGTACATAGTAGCGTCAAAATATTTTATTTTTGATTAATTTGTCACCATAATTAATAATTTTGTATAAACTTTTATTCAGAGTATTTTATGAAAAGATCAACCGTTTTGTTTTTGACACTCATCATAAGCAACGCATTGTCCCAAAATTCTGCAGTAACCAATGCTTCTTTATACAGAGAAGAGGGGAATTTGGCTGAAGCCAAGAAAGAAATAGACAAAGCAGTAATACACGAAAAAACCAGTATTGAACCTAAGGCTTGGTATCATAGAGGTATGGTGTATAGCGATATTTTTGCTTCTAAAGATCCTGCCGTGAGAATGCTTTCAGATTCGGCTAATTCCGTGGCTTTAAATGCATTCAGGAAAGCTATATCTCTTGAGAATAAAGAAAAAGGCACTTATACCAAGATGTCTAAAGAGGCCTTAGAGAGCTTATTTGCTAATTCTCTCAACGAGGGATTGATAGAATATGAAAAAAAGAACATTGTGAAGGCAAAAAAGAATTTTGAAGTTGCGTCTGGTGCAAAACCTAGTGATACAACAGCTGCTAACAATGTATTGGTTACTTGCCAACAATTGAAAGATACTCTTTGTATCATTAATTCATATAAGAAAATGATTGACAACGGTAAAGAGAAGGCCGAGTATTATTATTGGTCATATGCTTACTATCAAAAAAGGGATACAATCATTGCTAATAAAATGATGGAAGATGGTATTGTTAAATTCCCAAACAATAAAATTTTTGTTCAGAACTATATAGAGGAACTGTTTGCGGCAAGGAAATATGCAAAGGTAAAAGATAGATTGGCTCAGTTTGTAAAAGACGATCCAAGCAACAAAACAGCAAAATTGAAATTAGCTGTAACTTATGAAGCACTAGGAGATCTTGATAACGCAGAAATTCAGTATAAAGATGTACTTGCAATTGAACCTACCAATAAAATGGCACTTTTTAATGTTGGTGTTATTTTGAGGAATAAGGCATTGGCTGCAGCTAGTAAAAAGGATGAATTAAAGCCTGAAGAAAGAGCAACTAAAGGTAAGGAGTTGGACGATAAATACAAGAAGACACTGTATGAGTCTGCTAAATATTTTGAAGAATACAGAAAAATTAGACCCAATGATGATCAAGTTAAGACGGTGTTGATCGATATCTACCGGAGGCTGAAAAGAGATGATATGATCGAGCTTATTAAGTAATAAACTCAATTGTAAACTAAAATATAAAATAGATTGTTATTGTTCCTATCTGTTAGGGGTACTGAAAATGAGCAAACACGGAAGGATATTGGTAGCAATGAGCGGCGGGATTGATAGTTCCGTCGCCGCTGTTATGTTACATGAAGAGGGGTACGAGGTCATAGGTATGACCATGAAGACTTGGGACTATGCCAGTTCTGGAGGCTCAAAAAAAGAGACTGGTTGCTGTAGCTTGGACTCGATCAATGATGCGAGAGAGATTGCGGTGAATCTAGGTTTTCCTCATTATATACTCGATATAAGGGAGGAATTTGGAGATTATGTGATCAATCATTTTACAGATGAATATCTCAATGGGAGGACGCCCAACCCTTGTGTACTTTGTAATACTCACATTAAATGGGATGCACTTTTGCGTAGGGCCGATAAGTTAGGTTGTGAGTGGATTGCAACGGGGCACTATGCAAACTTAAGACAAGAAAATGAGCGTTACGTACTCTCAAAGGGTGTCGACGACCTTAAGGACCAGTCTTATGTGCTTTGGGGAGTTTCGCAAGAAAGTCTAAGTCGTACTAAGCTTCCTTTGGGGCATCTTCACAAAACTGAGATTAGGCAGATGGCTCTCAATATGGGTTTTGATAACTTGGTGAAGAAATCTGAGAGTTACGAAATTTGTTTTGTTCCAGACAACGACTATCGTGGTTTCTTAAAAAGAAGATTACCTGATTTAGAAGCACAGGTTGATGGAGGAGAGTTTGTATTGCAGGACGGTACTGTAGTCGGTAAACATAGAGGCTATCCATTTTATACCGTAGGTCAGCGCAAGGGTTTGGAGATTGCACTTGGATATCCTATATATGTTACTGAAATCCAAAAAGACAAGAACAGGGTTGTACTGGGGAATCTGGAAGATTTGCAAAGAGACGGTATGTGGGTGACAAAGCTTAACATGCAGAAATATGTTGATCTTATAGGTAGGCCCACCGAGACGATAACAAAAGTAAGATATAAGGATGCTGGTAAGGACGCATTAGTAGTTCAAGAAGGTGATAAGATGAAAGTCCTGTTTCATGATAGTGTATCTGCTATCGCACCAGGTCAAGCAGCTGTGTTTTATGAAGGGGAAGATGTGATTGGTGGGGGGTGGATCTCTTCGAGTTTTAAACAAGAAAGGTCGATTTAAATTATGAGATATTAGCTTTTACCTTTTTGAATCAAGGATCATAAATACATTATGAAGATTGCACGATTTTACATGATCATATTGTTGGGGATTATTTTGAATTCTTGCGATAAGGATAAATCAGTTGTTGATCCATATGTTGATGCTAAAGCATACTGTCCTTTACATATCGGTGACTATATTATTTATCAGGTTATTGATACGGCCTTGAGCCTTGGTAGCGTGGTAGAACCTAATTCATTCCAACTGAAAATCAGAGTAAGGGAAAAGATTGGAGATCCTTCAGTTTTGGAAAAGTATACATTAGAACGCTACAAAAGGAATAATGATGGCTCGACTTGGGAGTTGGATTCTATGTGGTTTGTCAGTTATACCAATGGTAAGGAGTTGGTCTTCTATGAGGAGAACATACCTTATGTGAAACTAGTAAGCCCATTGAAGTCCGGAATATCATGGAATGGAAATAAATACAATGTGGGAAGTGCTGAATCATACAAGACAAGAAGTTTTGAAAAACCTTATTTTGTATCAGATACTATTTTTGCAAATACAGTTAAAATAATCCAAAATGAGGACTTTGAGAACGCTATTGGCTATACCAACAAATATGAAGTGTATGCCAAAGACATGGGTCTTGTGTATAAGCTTTATAGGTCTTATCGTTATGGTCAAGATAACAGCAATATTGATCGCACAGTAAGGATTGGATTTATTAGAGAAATGAAATACCTATCGCATGGCAAAGATTAAATTTTTTGTAAGCATATCCTTTCTGTGCTTATATGTACTTCCCGCAAAAAACTATTTTGTGGTTTATTTTAAAGATAAAGTGGGCACTGACTATTCTTTAAATGAGCCTCAAGAATACTTATCTAGCAAAGCGCTGCTGCGTAGACAAAAAGAAAACATTGGAATTGATACTACAGACTTACCTGTAAGCAGAAGATATGTTGATTCTCTAAAAGCAAAAGGTATTGATGTAATATACACATCTAAGTGGCTCAACGCAGCTTTGGTATATGATGATGAGGTTAATTTGCAAGGTTTGAATTATCAATTGTTTGACTCATATTCTAAGGTTTCTAGAGCTGTTTCTTTCGAGAAAGGTTTGGAAGCTCAATCAGAGCAAGTTAGAATTGCGGGTTATGAGAAAAGTTTTTATGGTGCAGCGTTTGACCAACTTCATATGATGAACATTGACTCACTTCATAATGAAGGATTTACGGGGTCAAGTGTTTTGTTAGGAGTATTCGATGAGGGTTTTCTTAACGTTAACTCCATGAAAGCCTTTGCTCACCTTTTTATTCAAAATAAGATTATAGATACCTATAATTTTGTGGATAGAAAGAAGGACGTTTATGACAAGGGGGAACATGGGACAAAAGTACTCTCTTGTATAGCTTCAAAACTAGATAGTATCGTGGTTGGTGGTGCATACGATGTTAACTTAGCACTGTATCATACGGAAGAGGCTGGTCCGGAGGCACCCGTTGAAGAATTTTATTATTTATTGGCTGCAGAAAGAGCAGATAGCCTAGGAGTAGACATTGTAAGTACTTCTCTTGGGTATCGTGATTTTGATAATTCGATTTTCGATCATTCCTATAATGACCTCAATGGAAGGAAAACCATTGCGTCCTTAGCGGCTCGTTTATTGGCTCGAAAAGGAGTTGTGGTAGTGACAAGTGCAGGTAATACAGGTGATTCTAGCTTCAAGACAATTGGTACTCCTGCGGATACAGATAGCATTATTACTGTAGGTGCAGTAAATTCTAATTATATAAAAACTAGTTTTAGTAGTATTGGCCCTACCGTTGATGGCCGTTTAAAGCCCGAAGTTTCTGCGCTTGGCGAGGGGGTTTCTTTTGCAAATATTTTTGTTGAGTCAGGGGTTTCTGCTGGTTCTGGTACTTCCTTTGCTGCTCCCTTAGTGGCAGCTTTCGTTGTACTTGTAAAAGAAAAGTTTCCTAATCTAAACACCCAGGCACTCATTCAGTACGTAAAAAAGTCTTCCTCTAATGCTTCAGCACCCAACAATAACATCGGCTATGGTGTGCCATATTATGGTATTAGACAGGAGGTGGATGAGGTATTGGACGATAGGCTTGAAGGGTATTTTATGGAAGGTAACCTATATCTACAAAAAGATAAATTACCTATTGCAACAGGCGAAATCAATGATTTGAAATTGTATAATTTATCCGGAGTACTTGTGTATTCTGGTAAAAATTTAGAATATTTAGGGGGAATGGCCAGATTATTGACGAATAACTTATCCATGGGGCTATATGTTGGATTCATTACTCGTGCTGGGCATATCGAACGACTTTTATTGATAAAAGACAACTAGAATTTCTTTATTAGTAAAAAAATATTGATATTTGCAAAAATTAATTTTAGTTAACTTGGCATTACCGTTTAAAAACAACAACAACAATAGTAACAGAGGAAGGGGATTCAAACCTAGAGTTAAAGAAGAACCATATAATGTTAATGAACGAATTAGGGCTACGACTGTAAGGGTTGTAGGCGAAAATATTACAGTAGGAGTATATCCTATTCAAGAAGCTATTAAAATTGCTCAGTCTTTAAGTTTGGACTTGGTGGAGATTTCTCCAAATGCAGACCCCCCGGTTTGCAAGGTGGTAGATTACTCCAAATTCAAATATGAGCAAAAGAAAAAACAGAAGGAAATCAAAAGTAATGCCCTAAAGGTTGTTGTTAAAGAGATTCGTTTTGGACCCAATACTGATGATCATGATTTCGAGTTCAAGCTCAAACATGCAATTGCTTTTCTAAAAGAAGGGGCAAAGGTTAGGGCTTATGTGCAATTCCAAGGCCGTATGATTGCTTATAAGGATAGAGGGGAAGCGATGTTATTAAGATTTGCCGAGCAACTTTCTGAAGTGGGAAAAGTAGACCAATTGCCTACAATGGAAGGTCGGAAAATGTTACTAGTTGTGAGTCCCAAAGTAGGTGCTAAAAGTAAATAAATTAAGTTCAACATAAATTAAGTTAGCAAGTATGCCATCAGTAAAAACCAACTCCGGTGCAAAAAAGAGGTTCAAACTTACCGGATCAGGTAAAATTAAAAGAAAGCATGCGTTTAAAAATCACATCCTTACTAAAAAGGAGACGAAACGCAAAAGAGGTTTGGCAAAATTCGGTCTAGTAAGTGACGCAGACATGCCAAGGGTAAAATTCTTGTTGAAAATCTAGTTTTCAGCAAATTCAATCAATCGTTTAACAAGTATTCGGTTTGTAAGTAATTGAGATTCACCGAATTTCTAAAATCAAAAACTCATGCCAAGATCGGTCAATTCAGTAGCATCAAGAGCTAGAAGAAAAAGAATTTTAAAGGAAACAAAAGGTAATTTCCTTGCTAGAGGTAGTGTATATACCGTTGCTAAAAATACCTTAGAAAAAGGTCTTACTTATGCTTATCGTGATAGAAAAGCAAAGAAAAGAGAAATGAGAAGCTTGTGGATACAACGTATCAACGCTGCAGTGCGTGAAGAAGGTATCTCTTACTCTAAATTTATTGGTAAATTAAGGGATTCGGGTCTTACTTTAAATAGAAAAGTATTGGCTGATCTTGCACTTAATAAACCTGCAGCATTCAAAGCAGTTGTTGCAAAATTGAAATAACAAAATGTTTATATTTTGATAAACAAAAAAGGGGCGTAAGCCCCTTTTTTGTTTATTATAGAATGAGAATGATGAAGATTTACAGAATAATCTAAATATTTCAGAGTATTAGTCTAGTTTTTTGTGTAACCTATAATTGTTTTTTAAGTATAATTACTAAGTTTTGTGATTTTTTTACAATATGGAGTACAGATACCATACAAACGTGGCGATACCGAAAAGCCTTAAGAGTAGGATTGGGAAATTAATTTTTAGTAAAGTTTATGGCAGTGGTTATTATTATTTATTTGGCGATTGTTATTCTTTTAATCGCTTCAATGTGGAAGATTTTTGAAAAAGCTGGTCAACCTGGATGGGCTAGCATTGTTCCGATTTACAATTATCTTGTACATCTTAAAATTATTGGAAAACCTTGGTACTGGATTCTACTCTTGTTTGTTCCAATTTATGGCATAGTCATTGCGATTACTGCGGTGAACCTGCTATCCAAAAGTTTTGGTAAAGATGTTGGCTTTACATTAGGATTAATCTTTTTGCCATTTATCTTTTATCCGATTTTGGGTTTTGGTGATGCCCAATATAAAGGTGGTTTGGGCACCAATCTTGATTTAGTAGAATAGGTTTAATTCAGAATAAATTGAAATAAAAGGGGCGTAAGCCCCTTTTTTATTTCATAAAAAGTAATTCTCTGTATTTTGGAAGAGGCCATTCCTCGTCATCAACAATCAGTTCGAGTTTATCAACAGCGTATCTGATTTTCTCGAAGTAAGGCTTTACTGAGTCACAATAGGTTGTAGCTCTTTTGTGCATATCTTCAATTGTGTTAGCTTTTTTCCGTTCCTCTGTCATATCATCCACGCCTTTGATGATAGTGCTCAAGTGTTTAGAAATAGCCTTTATGGTTTCAGTGGTTTCCTTATTGTCCAAACCTAATTGTTTAAGACCGGTTACGTTATCTATTAAAAGTTTTTGATATTTTAGTGCTGTTGGTACAATATGATTCATCGCCAAATCGCCCATTACCCGAGATTCAATCTGTACTTTCTTCATATAGTTTTCCAACATGATCTCATACCTTGCATATACTTCCCTCTCTGTCATTACTTCATGCTTTGTGAAAAGTTCTATTGAGCTTTTTGATATATATGCACTAAGAGCATGCGGAGTTGTATTTACGTTGTTTAATCCCCTCTTCTGGGCTTCTTTTACCCATTCGTCAGAATATCCATTGCCTTCAAATCTAATTTTTTTAGAAGAGATCGTGAAGTCTCTCAATACATTAATGATTGCTACCTCCTTTTTGATACCTTTATCTATTTGTTTGTCGACTTCAGTTTTAAATTTTTTAAGCGTCTCGGCAACAATTAAATTAAGTATGGTCATTGGCCCTGCAGGGTTTGCAGATGAGCCAACTGCCCTGAATTCAAATTTGTTACCAGTAAAGGCAAATGGGGATGTTCTATTTCTATCTGTATTATCAAGGATAAGAGCAGGTATTTTGTTGATACCTAATTTCATATAGACGTTGTCGCCCTTATCTACTTTTACGGTTGAATTTCTTTCTAGTTCGTCAAGGATGGCTGTCATTTGAGAGCCAACGAATACTGACATGATTGCAGGTGGGGCTTCGTTAGCTCCCAATCGGTAATCATTTCCTGCAGAAGCAATTGATGCTCTCAGTAGGTCTGCATAATCGTGCACAGCTTTGATGACATTTACAAAGAAGGTTAAGAATACGAGGTTTTCTTTTGGTTTGGTACTTGGTCCAAGAAGATTTTTGCCTTGATTGGTACTAAGTGACCAGTTGTTGTGTTTGCCACTACCATTAAGGCCATCAAATGGCTTTTCATGAAAGAGGACTTTAAGGCCATGTTTTTCAGATACCTTTTCCATAATGTCCATAGTTAGGGCATTATGATCAACAGCTAAATTGGCCTCTTCAAATATAGGTGCTACTTCAAATTGGCTCGGAGCAACTTCGTTATGTCTGGTTTTGATCGGTACGCCCAATTTTAAGAGTTCTATCTCAAAGTCTACCATGTAGTTGTGTACACGAGGAGGAATCGTTCCAAAATAGTGATCTTCTAATTGTTGACCACGAGCAGGCGAGTGTCCGAATACAGTACGACCACACATGAATAAGTCAGGACGAGCATTGTAAAGAGCTCTGTCTACCAAAAAGTATTCTTGTTCCGTCCCCAGTGTGGCTGTTATCCTAGTTACATCATTGTCAAAGTATTGACATATTTCTACAGCAATTTTGTCTAATGCATTTAATGACTTTAAAAGTGGTGTTTTGTGATCTAGTGCTTCACCTGTATATGACACAAATACTGTGGGAATACAAAGTGTCTTAATACTACCATTTTCAATGACAAATGCCGGTGAAGATGGATCCCATGCGGTATATCCTCTTGCTTCAAAAGTGGAACGAATACCGCCGTTTGGAAATGACGAAGCGTCCGGTTCTTGTTGCACTAACTCAGAACCTTTGAATTTATCTAAAGTACGACCATCAGAAAGAGGTTCGTAAAAACTATCGTGTTTCTCTGCAGTGAGGCCAGTTAATGGTTGGAACCAATGTGTATAATGGGTACAACCTTTTGATATCGCCCATGTTTTCATGCCACAAGCAACTGCTTCGGCGATTTCATTATCTATTTTTTCGCCACGTTCAATTGAATCTATAAGTTTTTTGAAGCTTTCTGAAGGTATGCAAGATCTCATAGCGTCTATTGTGAATACGTTTGAAGCATAATAGTCGCTGATTTTGGAAGAGGCTGGACTGGGAGGGACTGGAGTTCTTTTGTTAACTATATCTAGTGCATTAAATCTTAATGTAGCCATGCGATTTTAATTTTAAAAAATTCTATGTAAATATGTCTCAAAATTGTGGAATTTAAAAATGACGGATGTTGAAACTGTTCTTATTTTGTTGATTGAGTACAAAAAAACGGTCACATCTTATGAAATTTGCCAATAATGTACTTGATTTCGGTAATAGTTTGTACTTATAATTCGGAAAAGACAATAAATCGGGCGTTAGCATCTGTATTTGCTCAGGTAGGTATTCATCATGAATTTGAACTCCAAGTGATTGTTGTGGATGACTGTTCTCACGATAAAACTATTGATGCTTTAAAGCAATTTCCTGTTGAAGTTTATACAAATGAAAAGAATTCTGGTGGGCCCAACAAAGGAAGAAACCTGGCTTTAAGTTGTGCCAAAGGAGATTATATTACTTTCATAGACCATGATGATGAATGGTTGCATGACAAAATCAAGTCTCAATTAGGAGTTATAAATAATGAGAAGATCATCACATCGGGTTATTTAGATATTGATATTCATACACATAAAAAACGAACAATACAGAATCATGCTGCTTCAGGTGTGCTATACTATGCTGAAGATGCTACATTTTTAGCGAAACTTACTAGAAATAAACAGTCTCAAAAGACTTATTTTGGTAGTATTATGATTCACAAGGATCTTAAGCATATACTATTCGAGGAAGAGTTTGGAATGGTGGATTTTGATTGGGTATTAAGAATTTTTAAAAATCAGGCATCTGTAGAAATTACTAAACCATTGTTCATTAGGTATGTTGATGGAGCGAATCTTTCATTAAATGAACGCTATCGCTTAAATGATTTTTTGATCTCATCAAAATCTATTGGCTCCTATATGGCCCAATATCCACAGCAATGTAAAATTGGTTTGAAAAGACTTTCAGGCTCTATGGCACGATATTATTATCTGGTCGGGAAGACCTCTGAAGCTAGAAAGTATTTTTTGAAGGCTAATTTTTCTCTAGTAAATGTATTGTATTTTCTGACTTCGTTTTGGGGAAGACGGTATGTGATTAAAAGATTTAAGGTTTTTGGTTAGGAGTTCTATTGAATATATAACTGATACCATATAAAATGAATTGTATTTTGAACAATTTTAGTAATAGATCCAATCTGAGGTACTTGTACTTATTCATTTTGTAAATGCATTGTTTATAGGCCAGAAACTCAAAATAGGTCTTGTTGTTGAATGTCATGTCCGAAGTATGTATTGGTAGGATGTGTTTCCATTTGTTATAGATAGTGATTTGCGCATCCATCCACTCTTTATTGTTTTCTCCTTCCGAGTAATGTATAAGGTGTAGTGTTTTTATCACTCCTAGTTTGAAGAATTGGAATGCATTGATACAAAAATCATAATCGTATCCATGGAACCTCTTGAAATTTACTGAGTCAAAGCTTATTTTTTCTATTACGGACTGCTTCATACTCATGAACACTCCGTCTATACAGACAACATCTTCAATGGTTCTTTGAGAGTTGTGTTCATGAAATAACAGCTTTGGTTCCTGTTTCTTTGTTTTGTATTTGAAATATTGAGTAATATTTAAGCAATAATAACCTGTAGTACTCCATACCGATGGAATCTTGGTTTTGTATTTTCCACCAGCTACGCCAATGATATCATATTCTTCATGTCCTTTTTGAAGTAATACCCCCCAATTAATTGTAGTGATCTCGATGTCTTCATGAATGAAACACAATATAGAGCCTTTTGCCTGTTTTGATAAAAGATTGTACACCTCACAAATGCCTTTACCTTCTATGTTTTTGTAATAAAGGATTTCGTGTTCACAACCAACGGTGTACGGTATGTTTTCCCTTATTTTTCTCTCATGTTCAGGGTTGTATCCGCAGATGAGTATACTGATCATGTTATTTTTTCCTCAAAAGATAAGCTAGATGGATATAGAAAGTATTCTTTTGAACGAGTTCCAAATCTGTGTATTCCGCAATCTTAGCGATTAACTCATCATTGAAAACATGTTGATGCATACATCTGTTCTTAAAGTTTTGCAAGCAACGCTCTCGTAAATCGACCCCATTCAGACC
>CAMFLX010000067.1 GCA_945957555.1 uncultured Cytophagales bacterium | reverse complement strand
TCCATTGGTAAGCCGGCGTCGTTCCCCCGTTGGTGATGCTTGCCGTGAAGGTCACGCTGGTTCCGGCACAGATGGTGTTGTCTGCATCGCTGGAGCTGATGGTGATGGTGGGCGTAACTGTCGGATTTACGGTGAGGGTTGTTGTAGCAGTTGCTGTACATCCAGTCCCATTGCTGATCACACAAGTATATGTACCTGCGAGGGTCACATTGGAGATGGTAGCGCCTGTTGCGGTAGTACTGTTTGGATAGGTCCATGAATAGGTAGTAGTACCTGTGGTGCCTGTAGCACTCGCTGTAAAACTAGTTGAACCGCCAGTACAGATACTATTCGAACCTGTTATAATTGGACTTGTAGGAGCAGAACAAGGTATGGTTACGACAAAGACAGGATTTGTACCTGGGAAATTGGTCCCTCCAGGTGTGATATCATACGTCGTAGTCTCGTTAGTAAGCCAATTGGAAACAGTACAGATGGCCGATAGTAAACTTGCCTTGGTGCCATTTAGCGTCCCTTTATATACGTTATCATCACCATGGTATCCGCCATTAGCAGGATCTCGGTTCAGTGCAATTGCTGTGGTCCCTAAAGTAAGAGACGGTGGTAAATAAGAATTATTATTATTTGGGCCAATTCCTGTTCCTGGTACTAAAAACTGTCCTGCTGGTTGATTGATGCCATTATATGTTGTTGCAAATGTATTGGTAAAGCCAAAGACGAAGGTGCTTACAGAAGTAGGGCTAGATCCTTGGAAGATGAACCAATTGTCTCCACCTGCTGGCGCTGGGCTCGTAGTAGCGCTGGTATTTGTCCATCCTGTAAGGGATACAGTACCTGGTAGGCCACTTACTGATGCGGCTGCGCCAGTAGTGATGGAAAACTTAATGACAGTTCCGGAAGGAATAGCAGAGGTAGTGGTCCATGTTATGGAGCCTTCTGCTGTATTAGCCACTGAAGTAGTCCCAAATGTACCTGTATTTTCGTCATATCCGTAGTCTGTGATTCTGATAGTCGTTCCTGCTGAGATGTTCACAAGGGTCACTATGGACATTTCTTGTGGATTTACATCATAGTTATAGCCAATAATCGCAATATCTCCAGCGGAGAGTGTGGTTTGCGCATTGACCTGTATGCCCAAGAAAAGGGTACAAATCGCAAATAGTAGTTTTTTTTTCATATAAGACGTATTTATTCTATTGTTAGCATTATTATGATTGGACCTTATGGGTCGAGAAGCATATTCAATAAAAAGATAGGGCCAAAGGGCCCTATCTTCATAGCAAATGATTAATTCCTTGATGGGAATATACCATACAGACAAATGACATAGTTCATACCCAATGAAGGCATACCTAGACTCAGTGGTGTGCTCGATCCCGTATTACCTATTGAGATCGATGCCAAACTTACACCTAATGACGAACCGCCTACTTGTATCGCCCCAGAATTTAAGGTATTTGATGATGGAGAAGTTGAGTAGACACCATTGCCTCCTTGATCTACTCCCAAGTAGTTGTTTTTGGGATTAGAGGGGCTACCTGTGGAATTGTTCACATTCATAGTAGCCTTGATCGTACCTGTGACAGGGATACTTGTGTTACCACTTAGTGTATGATTGTGGGCAGGTAAGTTAGAGGTCAAAAGGGTCACGCTGGACGTGCCAGCTACTTCACCTAATACAATATTACTCAAACCTGCACCTTGGCCTGTACCTACTGCAACTCGTCCTCTAAAGTCTGGGAGTGCAAATGTGGAGATGCCGTTACCTCCAAAAGTAGTGCCTAGTAAAGCAAAGAGTGCCTGGTTTTGAGAGATCGCCATCTGTTGACCTTGGCAGTACGCCCAGTTTCTGGGGGCGAATGTCGCCGCAAACATGCGGATTTCAGCTATATATCCTTCCATGAGTTCTTAATTTATATGGGTTAATTTCTAGACGGGAATATTCCCTCGACTGCGATGATGTAGTTAAGTGCCAAAAAGGGCTGCATGTTGTTGACAGGCTGTGAACCTCCGTTGTTGGCCAAGGTCAGTGCACCTACGTTTACACTTAAAGCGCTCGTATCTACCTGAATCGCATTCGTATTCAGTGTGTCGGTTATACCACCTGTTGATGATGAGCTTGCATCATAGAGGCCATTACCGCCACCGTCATCAGACAAGAAATTGCCCTTGGGGTTGCTTTCACCTGTAGTTGGATTCACGGTCATAGTAGCTGTGATAGTTCCATGTATAGGCGCTGAAGCACCGCCAGACATGGCATGGTTATGCAGTGGCATTTGGCTGATACTTATGGTATTGGTTTCTGTGCCAGATACCTCACCAAGGTCTACTGGAGACAAGCCTGGGCCTGTACCTGTGCCTATAGCCACACGTCCCCTGAAATCGGGTAGTGCAAAAGTATTTTGACCATCACCGCCGTAAGTGGTACCAATGAGTGCAAACAAGGCGGTATTGCTTGAAATGGAAAGTAAAGCGCCATTACAAAATGCCCATGAAACTGGGGCGAAATTTCCGGCGAACAAACGGACTTCAGACATTGTAGGATCCATAATTCTTTCGATTTTAATGTTTTTATTAGTTTCTAGAAGGGTAAACACCCATTAAACAAATGACATAGTTCATGCCCAAGAAAGGTTGTTGATTGTTGTAAGGCAATCCACTTCCAGTGATACCCACCTGTATGGCGGAGAAGTCTGCGGTAAGTCCCGAGTTGTTGACCGTGATGGCAGAAGTATTTAGGGTGTCCCCTGAGGATGCAGCAGTTGCATATACGCCGTTGCCTCCTTGTTCTACACCCACATAGTTGTTTGTTGGTGTAGTCAAGCCACCAGCGCCATTGTTGACGTTCATCAATAAACTTACCGTACCGGTAATGTTTGTGGTGCCTCCATTCACAATAGCATGTGTGTGCGAGGGGATCTGTTGGATTGTTAAGGAATTCGTTGCCGTACCCCCAATTTCTCCCAAAGCCCTCGGTGTGAGTCCTGGTCCTTGACCAACTCCAATCGCTACCCTTCCCCTAAGGTCTGGTAAGCCAAAAGTTGTTTGTCCGTTTCCTCCGTACGTGGTACCGAGAATTGAAAACAATGCTGTGTTTGAGGCAATTGAAAGCAACTGACCTTGGCAAAAAGACCAAGATTTCGGTGCAAAATTCCCTCCAAACAAGCGGATTTCTCCAATGAATCCTTCCATGTTGAATTAATTTATGGTTAATGAAAAATAATTATGATACAATTTGAAAACCAAAGGCCTAGAGACTTTTGAGAATATTAGCTTTAAGAATACTGTCATATACATGTTGTTGTAGCAGTAGTTTAGTTTTAAAATACCAGTTTAGAGTATCGTAAATTAATAAAATCGTTCACCTGGTCTTACGCCTAACGAAAAAAGTTTAGCACCAGACAGGTAGCCTTCGCTCATGGATACTACATTGATTCGTATAAACTTTTGATCTTTGCAAGCCACAATGAGTCCATAAAGTGTGTCAGCGTGGATCACAGTACCGGGCGCCGTCTGTGGGGCATCTGCCACATCAGCAGGGGCAACTTCCAGAAATCGCATTTCCATACCCCTTAGTGAGGTAGAAGCACCTCCATATTTAGGGTTGCAAGCGTTAACCAACCATTCTATATCATCGGAGCTTTGTGCCTCCCATTTGATGGTAAGTTCTTCTTTGCCTGGCTTTTTGAAATATGGTGTATGGTCTTGATGTTCTTGTGTTTGTGCTACCTCAGGGTTTGTAAGGAGTTTGTCTAGTACATTGGTAGTGGCTATGCCCATACGTTTGCAATACAGCCCATAACTTTCTCCAGGCACTATGGGCGATTCCTCTGTCAATACCACTGGCCCTCTATCTACATGTTCTGTCATTTTGTGGATGACAAGCCCACCTTTGCTTTCTTTATTCTTTAACTGCCAAAAAACAGGATCAGCACCTCTATAAAGGGGGAATAAACCATAATGAAAGTTGAAAAAACCTTGCTTAGGGATAGAAAGTAGTGATTGGGGGATTTGCCAAGGGAAACCAAATACCCAAACCGCATCAGTGTGTAGTGGTTGGAGCCATTGCAAGGTGCTTTGCACCCAATCTGCCTTTGGACATAGATGTATGAGTTCTTTAGGTACACCAAGATCTAATAGTGGCTGCAGCAAGTATGCTTTATTTTTTTCAAGGATACTCACACCTGCCAAGTAGTCCTTCTGCATCAAATAGTTGATGCTTGGGAACGCTAAGGTGTCGGAGTTGCAAATGACTGCTATTTTCATGATTATACTGCAGGGTAAGGGTTATACCATCCAGAGGAGGGCAGGTTAATGGTTTCTAACAATGCGGCATCTTGGAAAGAAGTCGTCTTGAGCTCATCTACTATTTCTGCTTTGGAGTGCTCGCCTTGTATGGTATTTTTAACAAGATATACCTTGTTAGCCTCACCTGAATGGCCTTTTTGAATCGTAATTTTCCCTCTGGATGAGGCGATATCGATGCCTTGTAAGGATTCTTTAAGATCTTTGATGGGGTTACCCTTTAGGGCTTTTTTGATCAATGTGCCAGATTCGTAACCTAGCATGGAAAAGGGATTCTTTATGTTTTCAAGAGTCTTTTTTACATCATCTTCTCCAATATCTTCACCCACACATACGCTTGTATATACTACAAATTGATCGGCCTTGTCGATAGGCTGTAATAAATAGGGGAGCCCCAAGAGTGGCAAACGTTGGTGATAGCCTAAACGGATGTATTCCTCCAAGAATATTTTTGCTTCTTCTCCACAAAAGGTAGCGAAGAGAAAATCGGGGCTGAATTGATCAATATACTGAAAGACGGATTTGACGTCAGCCAAACTGCCGGGTGATGCTACAGGAGCGATTGCAAAAGGCATTTCTGCTTGCGGGTCTGCAGCTATCATGCCTAAGTTGAGCATGGAAGAGAAAGAATAACCAGCGTCATAAATACCGCTCAAAAACATACCCCTAGGTCCAAAATTGCTGGCAGCCCAGTGTCCCATAGACCAGATCTGTTGCCAAGTATGTATAGAGTTGACATAGATACCTTCGCCAAAAAGACTAGGGTCTGGCACATGTTCTCCGATATTGTTGAACAGGAATGGTTTTTTTGATTTCTCAAGTTTTTCAGACAAACCATTGATGGTTCTGTTAGACAAGATACCTGAGATAATATTTACATCATGGTAACTGACGAGTTTATTGATGGCAGAATCTGCTTTTTCTCTTGAGCCCTCTGCGATGAATTCGGGTATGATTTCTATTTCCCAGCCCTGCTGTTCACTCAGCTCCCGAAGTGCGCTTTTCATGCCTCTTTCGAAGTCGCGACTCATGGGGAGTATGGTGGAATTTGGTAATAAAAGTCCTATTGATAAGGTATTTGTATTCATTTAAGTGCTAATTCAGTACGATAAAGATATATAATTATATGTTAAAACACAAAATGATCCTTTCAATTATATTTTAATTTCGAGAAAGGGTAGCCATTCGAGTACAAAACAGGAAGTGGAGAAACTAGTACCACATTCTGAGTAAATTGCTGTGACATTGTTGTAGTACTTGTATGGAGTTTTGAGTAGGAGTAGCGTTTTTCAAGGATTCAATAGCCGTGTACATGTCAAAAAGTAGCGTTCGCTGTTCTGTTGTCTTTATCATACTTTGGACCCAGGTCACAGCCACGTGGCGTTCGCCTGCAGTGACTTTGCGCACCCTATGTACTTGTGTGCAGGGGTAACATACCGCATCGCCCTTTTTGAGTTTGTAAAGCATCGATCCAGTAGGCGATTGGAGTTCTAGCTCACCCCCTTCATATTCTGTAGGGTCATTGAGGAAGATCGTCATCGCTACATCGGTACGCATCATATTGCCCATGAGGGGGCTGTCCACATGCCAGCCATATTCCATGCCTTCTTTATATTTACTAATTAGAAAAGGATACACATGTAGTGGGAACACTGCCTGTCTAAAAATGGCATTCTGGTTTAAAGCAGTCATGAGCGTTTGCTGTATGTTCATATATTCCGCACTCTGTGTGTTCATCTGGAGGTTGTTTTTAACCTCTTTTGCCACATCAGTAGCCGTGTTACGGCCATCTTCGTAGTGAGCCTTGTTGCTTAGGCCCAGAATTTGATGGAGTTGAAACTTGTTTAACAAGTCTTCTAAAACCAAGTAAGTACTTTGTTGTTCCATAATATGACAATATTTATTTGTGTATCAATTTTATATCGTTGTTGTTTAGTTAAGATTTTTATGATACATAGCTGTCAAATGCTTTTCCGAAGGAGGGCAGGGTATAAACCAGTGCTCTAACGTGCGTGGCCGTGCACGAAAGGTGCGAACTGCAAGATCGATGGCTTGTGAAGTCCCGATGCATCGGGATGCGACAAATCGATCTTGCGGTTGGCTTTCGTGCCACACTTTCTTTTGGTACTTTTCTTTGTGTGAGCAAAGAAAAGTACAAGAACAATGCATACCACCATTTGAACTAATGCTAATCATTACAAAATCAAACTAAACAGCATCTAATTTTATATCCAGATTTCCTGCTTTCGAGGCTACCTTCTCATACTGTTCCATCAGGTTTTCCAATGCTGAATCTCTATGTATAATAGCAGTATATTGGTCGCCCTTAAATGTCTCAGAATTGTTTTTAGAATGTCTTTGAAGGCGTTCACTCATGTGTTGATATGCTGATTCACTAAAGCGATGTCCAGTAAGCTTTTCAAAAGCTACTATCATTGCCTTAGCCCCGTGTTTGTAGTCACATATATAGCTCCTGCTGTCTTTAGTATCAAAAGTATGAATGCTTTTGATATAGTATTTTAATACCGCCACAGCATATTCTTGGAAAGTTAGAGTCTCCTCATCAAGACCAAACAAATAGGGTGGGAGTAGATTGGGAACCATGTGTATACCTCTGTGTTTGAGGTGTGATTGTAGCACTTCTTCAGGGTTTCTTATGAGTATTAAAAACGGAACTTCTGGGTACGTTTCTCTAAGCAGGCCTATGTAATGAAAATGCCAGCTGTCCAGTTTTACCACTACTTGAGTTTCTGCTTCAAAACGCTTCTGACCTAAGATGTGGAGCACGGCAGCAAAAATCTGTTTCTTTGAGTTATGGTCGAGCTGTTTACATTGTAGCACCTGATCCAATATAGGGGCTTCGGCAATTATGATATGTTGCTCCGAAAGGCTCAAGAGCTGCGAAAGCATGGTGGAGCCGCATCTTGAAATATGAAAAATAAAGGCGGCTGTTTCCGTACTAGGTATAGTCTCTTGCCATTCTTGCAGGAGATCTACATGACTGAGTACCTTAAAGGTTTGGGAGTTAACCGCATGACTCTTGCACTTGGCAATGCTCTCTTCAAAGAAGGGGTGTACCAAGCGGACGTCTCCCAAGTAGATCCACTCTACCCATAAGACCTCCTCCACACTTACTAGTTTGTAAGGTATCCAGCCTTTAAGTGGAGCGCTCATGATTTGGTATTTTGCAATGATTTTTCCAACTGGTCTGCCAGATTAAGCGAATGTAGGTCTGATTTGAGCCTTAGTTCGGCGATAACCTTACGCGTCATTTCTGGCTCCATGTGAGTGGAGGACTTGGCTGGACTCAGTATGTAACCTTCTTGAGCAAATAATAGATCCGACCATTCATTGCGAAGGCAATCGATTACGAGGTGTGCTCTGGCTTCGTCTCCACCATTTACCACACTGTGGGGCAGTTGGAAGTTGGCGTACCAACATTCCCCATGTTTCATGGGGATGATCTCTCCGTTTACTTTAAAAATCACCGCTTCGTTGGTAAGAATAGGGATATGGAGCCTAAAGAAGCCCTCTTCGTAGGAGGTTTCGTTGTCTGTGTGCTCCTTGATCTCACTTTTAGGGGCTAATCGGAGCAAACGCACGGCCTCCTTGTCGCATTCAAGTAGGTTTAAGATTTCTTGGAAGTATTTACACTTATTCAAAAGAGGTGTGTCTTGGTAGGATGCATTGGCAAAAGAAGTGATGTCTTGATTTTGGCCAGATGCAGACCTGAGCGAGATGCTGTTCCAAGTGCCTTCATACTGGGCACTGTTGTAGTGCGGCATCCAGAGCTCGTTTTCACAGATCTGAAGATCGTGGCGTAGTCGCGCTTGGTCGAACTTAAAAGGTAATTGTAAGGATGCAGGGTTCATGAGGGAATTGTTTTTTATAATGTTACAATTAATGTCGTTTAGTTAAAGATTTTTGAGGTGTTAATTGATTACATAGCTAACCTATTTTTCTGTTTAAAAGAGAGACTTTGTGTATCTACCAAAGGTCTCCCGTGCGCGGTCGTGCACGAAAGGTGCGAACTGCAAGATCGATGGACAGGGCGGGGTGGGCTTGTGTGTAAAATCGATCTTGCGGTTGGCTTTCGTGCCACACTTTCTTTTGGTACTTTTCTTTGTGTGAGCAAAGAAAGTACAAGAACAATGCATGCCAATAGTTAAACTACTATTAATCATTGTTAAATTAAAAAAAGGTAAACTAAATAACATCATACCGCTTCTAGTTCATTTGCAATTTATATAAGCTTTTTGATATATATAATGAGCGCTCCAGAAAATATTTAAAAAGGAACCTAATATGTACGTGCACGTATTTGAAGTAAATATTTGAATCATGATGAAGTTGTTTTTGAAAACAATGTGTGTGTGGTTGTGTATCGGATGGATACAAGCAAACCCTGTTGTACCCACTTGGACTGAGGCAGAATTGAAAGCCGCCAATACGGCCAAGGATGTTGCCTTTCTGGATTCTATAGAGAAGGATGTGGTACTCTATATTAATCTAGCACGTATGTACCCCAAAAAGTTCATGGAAATAGAGGTGAAGGACTATACAGGTACCGATGAGTATGTGGACTATGTAAAAAACTCAACCTATAAAACATCGCTCATGAAACAATTGAAGAACATGAAAGCTTTGCCAGCTTTGATGCCTGATGACAAAATGAGCAGCAATGCCGACTGCTTTGCATTGGAATCTGGTAAAGCAGGGGCGACTGGTCATCAAAGAAAAAAATGTCCCAAAATGAATTGGGCAGAATGTTGTTCTTATGGCATGCGTACCGGGCGAGATGTAGCCATGCAACTACTTATCGATGACAAAGTCGCATCTCTTGGCCACAGGACGATTTGTTTAGACCCTACATATTCTCAAATAGGTGTTGGATTCGCCCCTCACAAAAAGTGGGACTATTGCTGTGTGTTGGAAGTGATTTGAGTTGATAGAAGTCGGTTAACGGTTAACAGAATTTAGTATGGAAACTTCTCTGAAGTCCGTCTATGGCTTATGACTCATAGGCTATTGTTTCGATCTCCCGAACGGGACAAGTTGTTCATTCAAACTTCGTGGTTGTCCTTAGTGTGTAACGAGCCTTAGTTAAAGTATGATCGCAAGGATCATGTAGGGGCTCATACCTCGGATTCCTGACTATGGATTTACCATGATTTTATTATCGTACGTTTATAACGTGTACGGGTGAAAAAGGCGATTTCAGAGATTTAACAGGTTACTCAACCTAGGAGGCATAATTATCGCCCAAACTATATTTTCGAATTAGGCATTCATATTATGATTGGTCTGCCATTCATTATGCCTCTCCTTTTTTGCAACCTTAATCCCAATTTACGGAACAGATTTAAAAACATCCGTTATCTGGTAAAAACATAATTGATGAATTTCGCCTTATTTTGGGTAATAAAACAAACAATTTAGATATGAAAAAATTAAATTTCACATTAACATTTTTATTGACATTGAGTGCTTTAGTGGCTCAGCCAGAATTGTCAAACTATGGTTTTTTTGAAGATTTTTCTACTACCGAAGAATATGTAGCAGATGATACTAGCGGTAGAGGGCTTTTTTGGAGGGGTGATAATCGACGTAAAGTTACTAGAAATGGTATAGATAAAAGATTAGACGTTGTCGTGTCTCAAAATGAGTATGAATATACTCCATTTGGAGTGAATTTTGGCGATGATAATGGCGATTTGTCTGGTGGTGTACCCAATACAATTGACCTTACCAATAATGGTACTTGGTCTTTTGATATTACAAACAACGATACTTTAGCATTTATGGTGAGGGTTTCATGTCAAGACATTAAAGATAAACTTATTGATTGTAGTCCGACACCTGCGGGATTAGTCTTTGACAATATATGGAAATATCAAACTCAAATTACTGTACCAGTTGGTAAGACTGTGACTTTTAAAGCGGGAACTCCAAACGATGCTGGTGCTGGTCTGAAAAACAATTGTGATTTCAATAACGGTGTTTGGGGGGACTATGGCGATCCTGGCGTTTACCCTCATGTTAATTTTGGGATTCGTACTGATTGCGACCGCTCCAAAATAAAAGGAATCAATATTACTGTATTAAATGCTGCTAAAAATTCTAAAGACTTCCATAACCTGCCATTAGTAAATGGGAAACTATCATTATCTAATTTTAGAGTGGGGGAATCAAGCGCTTCCTATACTCCCAATGCCGTAGTTGATGAATTGTTGGACGAACAAGTTTTTACTTTTAGTCCAAATCCTGCAAAGACATTAATCACATTTACACACAAACTGGTTACTAACGTGACAAGCCCACTAGAAATTTTGAACAGCAACGGCAAAGTTGTTTATTCTAACCAAATGGCAACTCATGAAACCATGATTGATATAAGTTTTTTACAAGAAGGTTTTTACCTTGTGAAATATGCACAAAAGGCTCAAAAGCTAATGGTTGAGAAATAATAACATTAGCAGTAGTTGTTATAAAACGAGAAAGGGCATCGATTGATGCCCTTTCTCGTTTATTTGCTGTGAAGCTGGTCTTATTTTTTACCTAGCTCTATGCTGTCAAGCGTTTTGTTGTTGATGGCGTTCAACTCTTTATCTTTTTTAGCAAAGTCTAATACGATAGGCGATGCGATAAATACTGTTGAATAAGAACCAAAGAACAAACCGAATAGTAATGCAAACGAGAAACCTGCAAGGATTTCACCACCGAATACATACAATACGATCAATACCAAGAACACGGTAAGTGCAGTGATAATGGTACGGCTAAAAGTCTCGTTGATCGCTTTGTTGATCACGCCAGACAATGGCTCGTTGCCTTTGCTCGCAGCAATGTTCTCACGGATACGGTCAAAGATAACCACCGTATCGTTGATCGAGTAACCTACCAGGGTAAGTAATGCCGCTACCATGATCTGGTCAAACTCGTACACCAAGCCAAACATTCTAAAGATACCGATGATGGCGATTACCGCCAAAACGTCGTGTGTCAAAGCCACAATAGCACCGATAGAGAAGTTGATGTTTCTAAATCTCACAATGATGTACAAGAAGATAACCACAATTGAAGCAATAATCGCAACAACAGAGGTGTTCTTGGTCTCATTAGCCACAGTAGCACCGATCTTCGCCGAACTTACGATCTCTGGTTTGAAAGAGCTGTATTTCTCCAAACCTTTGTTCAAGCCAGCCAATACTTTGTCATCAGCAGTTTGAGCATCGTCATCCGCCAAGAAGCTGGTAGTGATTTTCAATTTGTCATTAGAGCCAAATGTTTTCACCTCAGTACCTGCGTCCACGAAGTTTTTCTTCATTTCTACCAATACATCACTCGCTACTACAGGTTGGCTAAACTGCACAATGTACGATCTACCACCTTTGAAGTCTACACCTAGGGCAAGACCACCTTTCAAGAAGATACAAACGAAACCAACGATGATCAATGCTGCAGAAGCGAAATAAGCTTTCTTTCTATTGCCGATGATGTCGTAGTTGAAGTTTTTGAAGAGGTTTTTAGAGAAACCAGTGCTGAATGAGTTTGCAGTAAGTCCTGATTTTGTTTTAGCAAAATACTCAAGGATCAATCTTGATACATATACCGAAGTAAAGAACGATGCCACAATACCGATGATCAAAGTTACCGCAAAGCCTTTTACCGCTCCTGAGCCCAATAAAGCAAGGATGATACCTGTAAGGATGGTAGTAACGTTGGAGTCAAAAATAGAGCTGAATGCTTTTTTGTAACCTTCTTCTATAGAGTCAGCAACAGATTTGCCAGCGGCAATCTCTTCTCTGATCCTCTCAAAGATCAGTACGTTCGCATCCACAGACATACCCATGGTCAATACCACCCCCGCAATACCTGGCAAAGTAAGAATCACACCACCTGGTACCTGTACCATGATACCGAAGATCAAGAAGATGTTGAATAAAAGGGCCAAGTTAGCTACCAAACCACCTTTGTTGTAGTACATCAACATGAAGATCACAACTGCAATACCACCGATGATAGACGAAAGCAAACCTTGGTTGATTGCTTCTTCTCCTAATGAAGGACCTACGATCGCTTCTTCAACGATTTTTACAGGAGCTGGCATACGACCTGCTTTCAGTTTGTTTGCAAGGTCCATACCTTCTTCTTTGGTATAGTTACCAGAGATTTCAGAGTAACCGTTAGGGATCTCACCTTTTACGTTTGGTGCAGAAAGTACCCTGTTGTCAAGAACGATCGCAATACTCTTACCTACGTTAGCGCCGGTAACTCTTCTCCACTCCAAAGCGCCCTCATCGTTCATCACCATGCTGATCGATGTTTCACCTTCGTTGTTGTAACCGAAGCTCGCATTAGTTACCACAGTACCGTTAAGCGCTGGGCCACCGTTTGCAGATGTTTTTAAGATATGGATTTGAAGTTTGCCTACCAGTACAGACAAGTTCTTTTCTTTAGATTCAAATACTTTACCAGCGTAAGCAAACTTAATTTTGTTTGAGAAAAATCCTTTTTCGAATCCTTCTTTCAACGCAGCGTTTACCTTAGCAGTATCTTCTGGGTTGGTGAAGATACCCAGTGGAGTGAACATGAAGTATTTTCTGATCGTTGTACTCACCTTATTCGCCTGAGCAGCACTGTCCGCTTTAGCTTCAGCACTTGTATCTTTAGCGGCTGCGTTGGTGGTTTTTTTAGTAGTGTCTTTGCTGAGTGATAGGTCGTTATTGTCTTTGTTTAAAGTAAGCGCATCAGCTTTTGCAGTATCCGTAGAAGAAGTACCAGCTGTTAACTTTTCTTTTTCGAAAAGATAGTCATTAAGTTTCTGGAAGCCATCGCCAAGATCTTTTTCATCAGCTACTTCCCAGAAGTTCAACTCAGCACTACTTTGAATCAAATCTCTGATCCTAGCCGCTTTGTTCTCACCAGGAAGCTCAATTTGGATCCTGTTAGTACCTTTGATCCTTTGAATGTTTGGTTGAATGGTACCAAACTGGTCAATACGAGTTCTGATGATGTTGTTCGCGTTTTCGATAGAACCGTCAATCTCGTTGTTCAAAAACTTGATGATATCGCTATCAGTGTTTGCTTTCTCAAGATACTTTGAAGTGTTTGAGTTGTAGAAGATCGTAGCTAAAGGTTGACCTTTAGAAGTCTCTTTGAATTTCTCGTAGAACACGTCCACAAAGTTTTTGTTTTCTCTTTTAGCAATCTCAGCAGCTTGGCTCAGCGCAGTGTTGAATGCCTCGCTTGTGTTGTTGTTCGAAAGGTATCTTACCAGCTCCACAGGAGAAACCTCCACAGTCACCTGCATACCGCCTTGTAAGTCAAGACCCTTTTTAAGTTCTTTGTCTTTCAAGTCTTTGTACTTGAAACCTAAAATCACCTCTTTGTTCCAAACGGAATCCAAGTAGAAATCTTTCTTGTTGATGTCTAGTTTACCATCTTTGGATGTGGCGTAAGCTACTGCCTGTTGCTCTACCTGATTACTGAAATAGGTAAAAGAGAACGACAGCAAGGATAATACTGTGGCTACAATGATGATAGCCCAAATTAACTTTTTGTTCTTCATTTGTTTAAAAATAAATTAATTGAAAATTGTATGATTATTATTGAATTATATGACTGTGAAGTGGGCATGCGGATATACACGCAAGCCGAGAAGTCATGGTGCTTGAGGCGAAATAAAATGCCTCAATATTGTAAGGAAGTACCTGTTGGTGAAAAGATTTTTATGATCTAAATGTTTTGAGGCAGTTTTCAAGACGAGGAAGAACTTCTCCTCGAAGCGTAGCAAACAGAAGTCTTTTTGAGCAAGCTCAAAGCTATGTGTTTGTAGGGTCGTTTTGGCCTCTTCTATTTTTACTTGGTTTTTAGAGTCCTTTTCCTTTTTGGAATCGGTCTTTACATGCTCTTTAGTCCACGCAGAGCCAGTGGCCCTGAGTACCAAAGTGCATGAGAAACAAGCAATTAATAATATGAAGAGTAGATTTTTCACAAATTAGCCTGCAAAGCTACATTTATTACAGGTCATTGTCAAATTTAGTTTTTGTAAATCAATGCTACCGCATACGCATTCACCCCTTCTTCCCGGCCTACATAGCCCAACTGCTCATTGGTAGTTGCTTTTATAGACACGTCTTCAGTGCTGATGCCCATACATTCAGCAAGGCAAGCCTGCATTTTTTCTACGTGAGGATTGATTTTGGGGAATTCTATAGATAAAGTAGCGTCTACGTTGCCGATCTCATAACCAGCATCTTTGACGATCTTGGTGACTTCCCTCAAGAGGATTTTACTGTCTATACCCTTCCAGCGCTCATCTTTGTTGGAGAAGTGGTAACCAATGTCTCGTTTGTTGGCAGCCCCAAGGAGTGCATCGCAAATCGCGTGAATGAGTACATCCGCATCAGAGTGGCCTAGGAGGCCTTTGTAGTGGTCAAGCTTTATACCACCGATCCAGAGTTCCCTGTCTTCGGTGAGTTGATGTATATCGTAACCAAAACCTACTTTTACTTTCATATTTTTAAATTATTCTGTGTCGTAATAAAGTGTTGAACAATTGCTTTCTTGGAGAATTTCCTGACTCAGGGTATTGAAGCTTTCCAAACTAACGCCTTCGAGTTTTTCATACTCCTCGTTGACCAATGAGACGTCCCTAATGTTTTCAGCAAAAGCCAAAGCCATAGCGCGGTTGAGTACCTCCATTTCGCCAAATACCAAAGTAGAAAAGGCTTGGTTTTTCACCTTCTGCAGTTGCTGTTCCGTGGTAGACTTATTTACAATGCTCTTTATGGCCTCTTGGATAGCTACCTCGGCGGCCTCAAAACTCACGTTTTCATTCAGTTTAGCATCGATAACCAGTAGGCCTGGATCTATCGATGAAGTATTATAGGCCTGAATGGAATTGCAAAGCTTTTGGTCTTTAACCAAACTTTGGTACAGTACAGAGCTCTGCCCCCTGCCAAGTACATCACTCAGTAAGTCGCTTTCGAAAAAAAGATCGTCTGATTTCCCTGGTGCATGATAAACCTTATAGAGTGCTTTTAAAGGGACTTTATTGTTACTGTGTCCAGTTCTAGGAGCTATTTGTTTCGGCTCTTTGGGTAGGTTCCTGTGGTAGGGGGTACCCATAGGGATCGGTTCAAACCATTTTTTGCAAAGATCTGTCACTTGTTTGAGCTCCAGATTACCCGCCAACACCAATATGGCATTGTTAGGGATATAATATTTGTAGAAGAAACTTTTCACATCGTCCATGGTAGCCTCTTCTATATGCTCTATGTTTTTGCCAATTGTGGCCCATTTGTAGGGGTGTTGAGTATACGCTAGGGGCCTCAATTTGAGCCAGACATCACCATAGGGTTGGTTCAAGTACCTTTGTTTGAATTCTTCTATGACCACTTTCCTTTGGATTTCCAAGACTTTAGGGTCAAAGGAAAGGCCGAGCATGCGGTCGCTTTCCAGCCAAAAAGCAGTTTCTATGTTTTCAGCAGGTACGGTAATATAGTAGTTGGTAATGTCGGTAGACGTAAAGGCATTGTTTTCGCCGCCCACTTTCTGCAGTGGTTCATCAAAAGAAGGGATGTTTTGGCTGCCTCCAAACATAAGGTGCTCAAACAAATGGGCAAAACCCGTTTTGTTTTCGTCCTCATCTCTAGAGCCAACGTTGTATAAGAGATTTAGCACTGCCATGGGCGTGCTCTTATCTTGGTGAAAAATGACCCTAAGGCCATTGTCTAAAACAAATTTGTGATATGAGATCATATGAGCGCCGCAAAAATAAAAAAAGTCGGCTTATGACCGACTATGTTGGTTTGAGATTTTTTAAAATACTTATTCGCCGCCCTCTTGAGCTCTGGTGATCATATCTTGGAAAAACAATATTCCCCAGATGATATTTTTGGTGTCAGAATAAGGGATTACATCGTCTAGTGTCTTCTTTACAGCATCTATGTATGCTTTTTTGGACTTTACAGCATTTTGAAGATGGTCCATGTTCTCTTTAGTTTCTGGGATTCCCATCTCCTTAAGTGTTGCACCGGGCTTAGTGTGTAGCGACAAATAAGGCATGATCTCAGAAGCAATCACAAAACACTCTATGTAGATGTTTCTAAGTTCTAGTTTCCCGAGTTTTTCCAGCTCCTCTTTAGTATAAACTTTAGGTAAAACAGCCGAAGCTGAAACGAAAGTGGGGCCAGTAGCGGGAGCCTTCTTGTCCTGAGCGTGTGCACCAAATGAAAGCCCAATTAACATCAGTAATGTAACAACACTTATTCTTTTCATTTTTTTAATTCTTCTAAAATTTTTACTAATTTGTGTGAATAATTTAATAAACCCAAAAATTGTGCCAAAAAATAAATGGTTTTTTGGGTTGTTTTAGCTTTTAAATATTTAAAATGGATTTCTATACCCATGAACTTGGCGATGCCATTCTTCTGAATCTCTATGAGAACCTTCTCAGAACCAGAATATTCGAAGAGAAGATGCTCAATCTTTTGAGGCAAAACAAGATTTCTAAGTGGTTTTCTGGTGTGGGGCAAGAAGCGATCTCCGTGGGCGCTACTTTAGCCCTGAATCCTGATGAATATATACTGCCTGTGCATAGAAATTTGGGTGTTTTTATATCCCGAAAGCTTCCATTAGATAGGTTATTTGCCCAGATTCAAGGCACTAGATCTGGGTATACTAAGGGGCGCGATCGCTCGTTTCACTTCAGCGACAAGGACTCCTCCATCCATGGAATGATCTCTCATTTAGCCGCACAACTCTCGGTTGCCAACGGCATAGCATTGGCAGACTCTTTGAGCCATTCTAATAGGGTTACCTTGGTGTTTACAGGCGAAGGAGCTACGAGTGAAGGCGAGTTTCATGAGGCTTTAAACATAGCGAGTGTGTGGAATCTACCCGTTATTTTTATCATAGAGAACAATGGTTACGGGTTATCTACGCCTACCGTGGAGCAATACAAAGTAAAGTCTTTTCTGGAAAAGGCTCATGCCTACGCCATAGAAACCCTCGTGGTGGACGGGAACAATATCTTGGAAATGTACAATACCGTACTCGAAGTTTCTGAGAAGATGAGAGCAACACCCAAGCCTATTCTTATAGAAGCGCAGACTTTTAGAATGCGAGGTCACGAAGAGTCGGCCAGTAACAAGTTTGTACCCGAGGAAGTCCTAGAAGCATGGAGGGCAAAAGATCCTTTGCATAACTACGAGGCATTTTTGATCGAAAAGGAGATTTTGACAGAAGGTAAAATCACCTACTATACTACCAAAGTCAAAATGGAACTTGAAAACGCCGTGGAGAAGGTTTTTGAGGAAAAAGAAATTAAATACGACTTAGAAACCGAGCTCTCTGATGTCTATGCCCCTTATGTACATGAAGAGGAAGCGCCAAGTTTTGAAACTGCTCCTAAGCGCTTTGTAGACGCCATACACGAAGCCCTTGATCTCTCCATGGAAAAGCACGATACACTGGTTTTGATGGGCCAAGATATTGCTGAGTTTGGTGGCGTGTTTAAGGTAACTGAGGGTTTATTGGAAAAATACGGCAAAGAGCGCGTGCGCAACACACCACTGTGTGAGTCGGGTGTTTTAGGGGCAGCGGTAGGGCTCAGTCTCAAGGGCTATAAGTCTATGGTAGAGATGCAGTTTGCCGATTTTGTGACCAATGGCTTTAACCAAATCATCAATAATATGGCCAAGCTGCATTATCGTACAGGCCTCAATGCCGACGTAGTGATTCGCATGCCTACAGGTGCGGGCTCAGGTGCAGGACCTTTTCATTCTCAGTCTAACGAAGCTTGGTTCTTTAAGACACCTGGTCTCAAGATCGTTTTCCCATCCTCACCACACGATGCCAAGGGGCTTCTGTGTGAGGCCTTTAACGACCCCAATCCAGTCCTCTTTTTTGAACACAAGCTCATGTATAGAAGTATTCAGGAGGAAATTCCTGAGGCTTATTATACACTGCCGATAGGCAAAGCTAAGGTGCTAAGTTTGGGCAATGATGCCACCGTGGTTACCTACGGTATGGGCGTACATTGGGCTTGGGACTATAAAAATAAAGAAGGCTTAGACATAGAAATTATAGATTTGGTTTCTTTGGCGCCGCTTGACTATGAAACCATCCGTACCAGTGTTTCCAAAACGGGTAAAGTTTTGCTCTTAACGGAAGATACTTTCACAGGATCAATCATCTCCGATATTGCTGCTTGGATCTCCGAACACCTTTTTGACAAACTCGACGCACCCATCATCAGAGTAGGGAGTCTTGATACACCCGTACCCTTTAATAAAGTATTGGAAGACCAGTTTTTACCAAAACACCGATTTGAAGAGAAAATCAAGGAGCTGTTGGGGTATTGAGAAGATTTAGGGCACTCTTATTTTTAACAATAAAGTAATCTTCTGTTATTGGCTACTGTGTAATTCTGTGTATTTTGTGATAGGTTTAGAACTATGTCATCATCAAATCAACACATCTCCAGATTTTCAAATTAATTAATTCCCAAAATGAAAAATTGTAGTTACGAACTACACTTTTGAACTTCGGAGCAACACTTTTGTAGTTCGCAACGACACTTTTGTAGTTCAAAGGTACACCGTTGTACCTCATAAGTGCATCAATGCACCTAAAAACAACACTTTTTAGCTTAAACAGGTATTTTTTTGTAGTTCGGAACTACACTTTCGAAGTTCCTAACTACACACGTGAAGTTCAGAGGTACAAAGTTGTGGTTTCGAGCTACAAATTTGAGGTTTTGAAGCACACTTCTGTAGTTCAGAAGTGCACCATCGATGTTAGGAACTACATTGTTGAAGTTCCTAGGTGCATCATTAAAGTTTCGAACTACATTCATGAAGTTCATAAGTGCACCCTTGTAGTTCCGAACAACACTTTTGTAGTTGGGAACTACAAATTTGGATTTTAGACTTTCTGCAAAAAATATTCAGAAATGAGTAGATAGGTTAGAGACCATTCAAAGTAAAAAGGCTATGATGATCAGTGTTTATACAATCAATTAGTAGGAGTGTTTCAAATTTAGCAGTTTATACTCTCGCAAATTAACGCCAATGTCGTTATATAATCATTGATCTTATGTTTATTGCTTTAGACTTGGTATGCAATGTTCTCTTACTTTTTTTGCTTGCCAAAAAAAAGTAACAAAAAAAAGGCCCCACGAAAGCCAACCGCAAGATTCTACCCTGCATGCTCGCTCAAAAAACTATCGTTTTTTGCCGTGTGGACAGCCCCGCACGGGCGAGCATTGGTGTGAGAAAAAATATTTTCACTTTTTTTGCACAAGCACACAATAATATATTTTTTAAAACGTTTTGATAGTAACTAATTAAAACGTTCGTATGTCGTACAACAATCTTTCCGTCGTGCTTACTGCTGAGCAAAAGGCCGACATCATTCAAAAATTGATCGAGTTAAAGATCCTGCTCCCTTTTCTGGTGAGCTTATCGTCCCGAGAGCGCCAAACGCTCCGTAAGACTGGTGGTAAACGTCAAGGTTATGTGATTGACGTGCGTAACGTGGCCAAAGCCAATCTCTCTTCTATTCCTGAAGTGATTGACATGGCTGAGTTTGAGAAAGACGCGAGTCTTTATGCGGATATGTCCGAGATTCTAGAGCATTTATTGCCACTGTATGAGGGGATTCTTGACACTACCATAGCCGTAGGTTCTGAAGCCATCAAAACTGCAGACCAATGTTATGGCATCCTTAAGGTTTCTGACAAGGGTAATAATACACAGTTGCGTAACTCCCTCAGTGAGATCAAAAGGAAACACTTCTTTAGAAAAAAGAAAGGTGACGACACCGGGGCAAATAAAGCCTAAGGTCTGAGTGCTCTTAATGAAAAGCCCCGCAAGGGGCTTTTTTGTGGGGTAAAGACAAATGAGGATTGAAGCTATGTACTAGGGTATATATCATTTTTAATACAGAATAATATATTAACTTTAATATTTAACCTTATATTTTTAGTAATTTTGCATTTATATCCAAGTGAATATAATTCAATGGCAATCAAAGAGAAATCTCTCATCAAATACACCTTTTCTGGTCACGAATCCTTTCAATGTAGACCTCTTTGGCTCAAAAAGGGATATGATTTCATCGCTTCTGGAAAATCCTTTAATAGTGAAGATGCCGTTCTTGACCTAGGTGTTGGTAAAAACATGGTGGCAGCCATAAGGTTTTGGATGAAGGCTTTTGCGATGACAGATGCTCAAGATCAACTTACGTCCTTAGCACAACATTTATTGGCAGATGACGGTTGGGATCCGTATATGGAAGATGAAGGTACATTGTGGTTATTGCATTACAATTTGGTAGTAAATCGTCTATCATCTACTTATTATATTGTTTTTAATGAACTCCGTAAGGAAAAGGTAGAATTTACCAAAGACAATTACGTAGCTTTTATTAAGCGTAAGGTAGAGAGTGAAGGCTTATCGCCTATTAGCGAAAACACCTTATACACAGATTTTGGGGTATTGACCAAAATGTACGTAAAGCCAGAGGTAAAAGAAAAAGACAAGGAAGACTCTTTTGCTGGATTGTTTGCCGAATTGGATTTAATCAAAGAAGAAAAGAGGAGGGATGATGCCGATAAGCTTATTGATTATTATGAGATTACGAACCAGGATCGCGCCGAGATTCCAGAGGAAGTTGTCTTATATGCGATTCTGAATATGAAGGGTTTCGAATCGTCTATCAACTTTTCTGCCTTGTCACAGGAGCCCAATAGTCCAGGTTCTGTATTTGCTCTTGACAGGTCGGGACTCACTAAAAAGATAGAAACCATTGTGAGTAGGTACAAAGACATCACCTATACTGACCATGCAGGTGTTAAAGAACTACAGTTTAAAAAGAAATATGAATCTTTAAGTATATTGAAGACTTACTATGGCAAATAAATTCACCACTTCGGTCAACATCATTAGGGATTCCGAGAGGGAGCTGAATTATATCCCAACACCCAACGCTATTAGAGTGGTTCATCAAATCAGCAATGATTTTAAGATGGGGGTTCGTTCCTTTAATATTATTGGCTCTTATGGTACAGGAAAGTCTTCTTTACTTTGGGCAATACAACAAAGTCTCAATAACTATAAAAAGCATTTTGAAGTCAATTTGTTATCCGATCCTAAAGTTGAGTTTATCAATTTTATTGGGGAATACAGGTCACTTATTCAAACATTCTCTGAATACTTCGGTGTTCAAGACACTAGGGATACCGCAAAGCACATTTTTTCAGAGATTTTCAACCGTTATCATGATTTAGGAAAAGGCAATCGCTTATTGGTACTTGTGGTTGATGAATTTGGTAAGTTTTTAGAATATGCTGCGCAAAACAACCCAGGACAAGAGCTTTATTTCATTCAACAGTTATCTGAGTTTGTAAACAATCCGGACCATAACATTTTATTGTTTACCACGGTACATCAAAACTTTGATGCCTATGCAGTTTCTTTAGATAAGGTTCAAGCTCAAGAATGGACTAAGGTAAAGGGGCGTTTTAGGGAAATTGCCTTTAACGAACCTATAGAACAATTATTGTTTTTGGCTTCGGAGCATTTAGAGCAAAAAGAATCTGTTAAGGCTTCTTTAGAACTGATTAAGGACAGTATTCGACTTTTCACCAATGCCAAGGCATTTCATTTTCAGATTGATTCTTTACGTGGTATCTCTGAAAAACTATATCCTTTAGAGATTACGGCTGCTTATGTGGTTACCAGTGCTTTACAGAGATATGGACAAAACGAAAGATCACTCTTTTCTTTCTTAGAAGCAAATGATGTAACAGGTCTTAATTTTCATGTGCGAAACAGCTATGATAAAAGGGAAAAACAGGTCCCCTTTTATAGTATAGCTCATGTTTATGATTATTTGACCTTTAACTTTTACAGTTTTATTTACTCTAGGTATAACCATGATTTTACGGCATGGAAAACCATAAAAGCTACCATAGAAAAAGCAGAAAGTGTTTTTGATAGAAGTACCGATGATTATGTCAAGATCATTAAGACGATTGGTTTACTGAATATTTTCACCCTTTCGGGTTCACTACTTAATAAAGAATTTTTAATAAAATATGCATCTCTTGCTTTAAATATTCCCAATGCCGATGCATTGATTAATGAGCTAGAATCTAGAAAAATTATTTGGTATCGGAACTACCACAATTGTTATGTATTGAATGAAGGGACTGATTTGGATATTCCCTTGGCATTGATAGAAGCGGGCAATAAGGTTAGTGAGATCACAGATGTGACCACACTGCTTAAAAAAAACTACCAACTACCACCCATTATTGCCAAGGAAATAACTTATAAAAAAGGTACTCCGCGACTATTCGAATATCAAATTTCAGAACAGCCTATTCATTCGGTACCCAAAGGCGAAATTGATGGCTTTATCAATCTCATTTTTAATGATAGGCTGTCATTGGAAGAGGTTATTAAACAATCAGATGGGGAACAAGAAGCCATATTGTACGGCTACTATACGAATTCAAGAACGATCAAAGATCTACTTTTTGAAATAGAAAAGACCAAGAAAGTAATTCAGGAAAATCGTGATGATAAAGTAGCCGTAAGGGAGCTTGAGAATATTATGCGTGCGCAAC
>CAMFLX010000066.1 GCA_945957555.1 uncultured Cytophagales bacterium | reverse complement strand
AATACTCTTCAATGGAAAGAGTCGCTGACGTCCTACAAGAAGGAAATTTCTTCATTGTTTGGGCAGCTAAGCAAACTTAAGATTAGGCTTCTTGATGTAAGCACCCAAAATCAACTTTGTCATTTTAGTGATTTGTTACAAATGTATGATGAGCAATTACATAATCTTATGATTGATTTGTTCCTTACAGAACAGGATGTCGAAAAGGAGGAAACCTCCATGAATCAGATCAATTTAGACCTTATACAAAAATCACTAGGAAGTCTCATTGATAAATTAAAGGCTTTTGAAGATTGCTTTTTACAATTGAGATCGGATTTTACATTATTTTGGGAACAGTGCGTGACCCCTGCTGCTGTGAGGATGAATTGATAGTGTTTAAATGGCGTGATCTGGCTGTTCGAAACACTTGATCTGGCGTTTTACATAGTTTAAAAGCGAGTAAATAGAAAAGGGAAAGGCTTCTTGATTGCAAGAGGCTTTTCCTTTTTTTATTGTCTATTTAATACTTTATTTAATCTCTTTAAGCAGATCAGCGTATTTTTTAATCACCTTATGCGTAGTAGTGTCTGTATCGTACACAGAGTACCATCCTTGTTCTTCATGTGGTGGGTCGCCCAAGAAGTCATCGCCAGGTTTCCACCAGCATCCTACCTCTCTAGCCCTACCTTCGCCACCCCAAGCCCAGAAGTTGACACCGGCCGCGGAGTCGCTTTTTGCAAATTGGTATACTTTGTCAAACATCAATCCGTAATATTCATCCCTGTGAATATTCGTAGCTTTGAAGTCGTAGTCACCGTTGTCTTTCATGATTCCAAACTCTTCTAATACATAAGGCTTGTTAATCTTTTTAGAAATTTCAGCATGGTATTTCAAATAATCCAAAGCTTTTTTACTTGCCTCAGGGAAAGTTTCTTTGTGCTTTTTAGGGTCATACCAACCCCAGTTCTGGATCCAGATGTGTGCACAAGTATAGTCAATGTTCTTTAAGGCATGAGCTTTCTCAAATTCCACGCCACTGTATTCGGGAGAACCCGTAATTCCTTCACTACCTATGGTGATCAGGTGGTTTTTATCCAAAGATCTGATGTGGGTAGAAGTAGAGTCGATCCATTGAAGGTATTTCTCTACATTGTTAATGCCCCTAGGCTCATTACAAAGTTCCCAAGCCATGATTGCCGGATCTTCTGTATAGGCAAGACCCGTAATGGTGTTTTTTCTGTTGATCACTTGGTCAATGGCTTTGGTGTACATGTCCATAGCCACTTTACTGCTGTAGAACTTAGCAGTTTCCTTTTGATAGAAATCCCAGTTCTGTCCTTTGTTTTTATCCATTGGATAGTGGATAGAATCTATGACATTGGCCCATCTCAGGTATTGTGCCATACCGCCCGACCATGGCCAGAAGTTGTTTAAGGTAACGACTGCGTACATGTCGCGTTTTCTCATTTCTGAAAGTAAAAAGTCAAGCCCTACCAGGTACTCTTCTTTAAGTGTTCCTTTGTCGTTGTTTGAGGGCACGATACGGAAAGGTTCTGTGTCTGGACCTTCGGTGAGCGCAATGATACGCAAGTTGGTAATGCCCAGTTTCTGCATGCGGTCAAGCTCTCTGATGAGGAGCTCTCTGTTGCCTCCTGTAGCAGTAGCGCCGAGGTTCATCCCTGCCCAGAAGTTAGCCCCCATATAGCGGTAGGGTTTGCCACCTATTTCAAACTTGGTGCCGTTTGTTTTTACAAAGGTAGCCTTAGTACTGTCTGTGTTTTGGGTTTCATTAGAGGTCTTTTCTTTACAAGACGCCAAGCTCAGGAGCGCTGCAGCTAATAAAATGGTTTTCTTCATTGAATTTGAGTTTTAAGATTTAATGATTCAGTTTGCAAAGGTCCAAATTTAAGGGTGATCAACACCAGCACAGCTGTATACGATATGACTTTATCGTATGATCAATCCTAAAGTAGATTTGTTTGTATTTTTCTCCCAAATCTTTTATTGGTTTTAAAATAGCCCCCCTTGTTCTTCTAAGGGGTTTGTTTGTAAAGTATTATTACTAACTAATTGTGGCAAGACTAAGCGGGCTTCGAATTGTACAATATTTAGTTGCAAATGTACAATGATTACACGGAATAAAGGGGGATATTGGTAGGAATAATGGGGTAATATGGTGGCTAAAGGTTTTTGTCCAAGTATTTGTCTTCCATTTAGAAGGTGAAAAGATTGTGGCTACTGACTATTTGTGTGGTTTTGCCTTCAGTAGACTGTCTATCTTTAAAAGTCTAAGTGTAGGGCGCGAACAGATGTCTGCATCGATAGTGTCGATCTGCTGTGTCTTAAATACCCTTAGGTTTTGCATTTCGGGGTATTTTGTCCGCAATCCTTTAATGATATTGCCACTACTGGCAAAGAGGTAATTTGCTTGATTTTGAATCATAAATTCTCTAGAAATGATAGGGAAGGGCACGTTAAACTGGGTCTTGTTGATGATGTTCTTGAAACCGTTGTTTTCAAAAACTTCATTGAGGTAGTTGCCTTCTCCAAAAGCGTAAATTGGATCTATTGAAAACAAGAATAGAAAAGTTTGTGTAGACTTTACCTCTGTATGGTGCATGAGCTTGCCCTCGATCAGTTGGGCAATACTGTCCCCTTTGTGCTGTTTGTTGAAGATCAGGCCAAGCTGTCTGAAATTTTGTGCCAAATGTTTGAGACTATCCGCTTTTTGAACGAGTACCGTAATCCCCAGTTCTTCTAGTTTATTGATCTCATCGAGTTTGGTGAGTCCTTTTAAGGTCACTACCAAGTCAGGCTTGAGTTTCACAATGCTTTCATAATCGGGAGGATAACTGTTGATCTTGATTTTTGTAGCCGTGATATGAGCTGGATAATTGCAATAAGGTGTAACGGCGACCAACTGTGCTGAATCAATAATCTGTAGCAGGCATTCTGTTTGCGAAGGGCAAAGAGAGATGACTCTTTGTGGATTAGATTTGATACGTACCGTTCTATGAAGCCCGTCTACAATAGTGAGTTGATCATTTATTTGAGGGCTTTTGTCGTTGCAAGAAAGCAATAGGAGCAGAGCAGCTCCTATTGAGATATATTTGATAAAAGACTTAGCGTCTCTTACTGTGCTTTGTATGAAGTACATGTCGTTTTACCAATCACCACCAGAACCACCGCCACCTGCATCGCCACCGCCGAAGTCCCAACCACCGCTACTGCCAGAGTCGCTGCTACTCGAGCCTCCGCCACCGCCCCAGCCGCCAATGAAACCACCACCATCGTAGTAGGTGTAGCCTCCACCACGAGAGCCACCGCCACCTTTGAAGAAACTTCTAGCGATCACTACTATGATAATGATGATAAAAAGAAAGAAGAAGATACCCGCAGTACTGTCTTCAGGTTTTGACTTCATCTTTACATTATATTCACCCTGCGCCGCTTTCATGAGCGCATCAGTGCCTTTGTCGAGCCCTTGGAAGAAATCGCCCGTTTTGAAATAAGGCACGATTTCATTTTCACGGATCTTTTTAGTCATCAAGTCAGGTATTGCTCCCTCAAGCCCATAGCCTGTTGCTATGAAAAGTGTTCTTCTGGGGTCTTTTTGAGAAGGTAGCTTGACCAATACTACTACACCATTCCTTTTGTCTTTTTGGCCTAAGCCCCATTGCTGTATGATCCATGTGGCATACTGCGCAGGTTCTGCACCCTTAAGTTCGTCGATGGCCACGATACAAATCTGATTAGAAGTGTTTTTGGCAAAGTTGACCAACTTGTTGTTGAGCTGTTCTTCCTGCTGTGGCGATAAAAACTGTTGCGATTCGCTGAAAAAGGTGTTTACCAATCGTGGAGGATCGGGTCTTTTAGGAATTTGGTCCTGTGCCCACAAAAAGCTGCCAATGCAGAGGCTCCACAACAATACTAGTTTCGAATATTTGTTCATTAATAAGAGATCTCGTTTGGCAATTCGTTGGTATCGTCTTTTTGATAAGGGAAATATCTGCGCAGTTCATCGCCACACTTGAGTATGGATGCCACTAGGCCGTCTACGATTCTGCCCTCCTTAAATTCATTAAGTGATTCGTTTTTGATCAATTCCCAGAAGGATTGGCTGACCTTTTCATGAATACCCTTGTCGCCCCATACGGCAAACTTCTTACTTTCGTACGCAAAATAGAAGAGGATCCCATTGCGTTCTTGGGTCCTCTCCATTTTTAACTGTACGAAAATCTCTTTGGCTCTGTCCACAGGCGAAGTTGCGCTACAAATGGGCTCTACATGTATGCGGATCTCTCCAGAAGTCTGTAGCTCTGCTTTTTGTATGGCTTCTACGATAAGGCGTTCCTGAAAGTCAGAGAAGTATCTTTCGGATGCTGTGGCCATTATTTGATATTGAACTCTACTTTTGGTGCATTTTCAGTTCCTGCATCAGATTTGAAGAGACCTGCTGGACGGAAACCTCCAAAACCCGCTATGATGTTGGCAGGGAATACTCTGATGCTTTTGTTAAATTCACCCACTTGGTCGTTGAATTTTCTTCTTTCTTCCGCGATTCTGTTTTCAGTACCTTCCAGAGAAGTTCTAAGTTCAGAGAAAGCTGCATTGGTTTTCAAATTAGGATAGTTTTCCGTAACCATCATCAATTTGTTCAAAGCCCCAGAAAGCCCTTCTTGTGCCTTTTGGATTTTGGCAATGTTTTCTTCCGAGAGGTCATCCACATTTAAAGTAACTTTAGTAGCTGCGGCTCTAGCCTCTATTACCGCTGTCAATGTAGACTTTTCAAAATTAGCTTCTGCCTCTACCGTTTTGATCAAATTGCCGATCAGGTCAGATCTACGTTGGTATTGAACCTCTACTTGGCCCCACTGTGTCTTTACGTCTTGATCTTTTCCAACAAGCGTATTGTATTTGCTGCAACCATAAAAACCAAAAATTACGAAGAGACCTAATAATCCGTAAAGTATGTAACTGCTTTTCATATTCGTTTTAAAATGTTTATGTATATACAAGCAAACTTAATAAAATTTCGTTCAGCACGCAGAAATAATCCCACGGTTTTTGTAAAAAAATTAAATTTGTGAAAATTATAAAATATGTCATTTGATTTAAAGCAACTCATCAGGCCACATTTGTTGAACTTAAAGCCGTATTCTTCCGCTAGAGACGAATATAAAGGTACTAAAGGTGTGTTTCTGGATGCAAACGAAAACTCTTATGGTTCTGTAACCACTGAGGGGAACTACAGCCGCTATCCCGATCCACTGCAACATCAGGTCAAAGAGGAGTTGTCGAAAATAAAAGGGTCGCCAGCAGCCCAGATTTTTTTGGGTAATGGAAGCGATGAGCCCATCGATTTGTTGTTTAGGATCTTCTGCGAACCGCTCAAAGACAATTTTATACAAACGCCGCCTACCTATGGCATGTACCAAGTATGTGCTGATATCAATAACGTGCAAACCATCAACGTAAATCTTTCCCCAGATTTTCAATTGCGTACTGCGGAGATTTTGGCGGCAGTTACGCCTCATACCAAATTATTATTTGTCTGCTCACCCAACAACCCCTCAGGTAATAGCCTTAAGGAGGAAGACATGATCCTTCTATTAGAGTCATTCAAGGGTTTAGTCGTGGTAGACGAGGCCTATATTGATTTTTCTGCACAAGAGAGTTTTATAAAGTACTTGCCGAAGTACCCCAACTTGGTGGTCTTGCAGACCTTCTCCAAAGCATGGGGCTTGGCAAACTTAAGATGCGGTATGGCCTTCGCTTCTTCAGAGATCATCGCGATCATGAACAAGGTGAAATATCCTTATAATATCAACGGTCTTACCCAGGCCTTGGCGCTTGATGCGCTTAGAAACATTGCCAAGAAGAATGACTATGTGGCGCGTATCATAGCGCAACGTAAAGTCTTGGAAACAGATTTAGCAAGGCTTCCTTTTGTAAAGAGGATTCATCCTTCTGACGCTAACTTTATATTGGTGGCTTTTGAAAATGCCAACGAGCTGTTTGCGTATCTTATTGATCACGAGGTAATCACCAGAAGCAGAACCAAAGTGATTCTCTGCGACGATTGTATTCGTGTTACTGTAGGTACTGAAGCTGAGAATGAGGTGTTTTTGAATACCGTGAAGTCTTTTTATAACTAATAAATAAATTTTCCACATACTAGAAATACAAGAGCCTTACAAGTTGTAATTTGTAAGGCTCTTTTCATTATACGGATTCATTGATCGCACAGCGCTTCCGTATGATAGGGTTGATTATTCTGCAGTTACGAGTTGTTCTCTCAGTAATCTCGAAGCTGCCACCATGTTTTCCAGAGCCACCTTAGTTTCTGGCCATTTGCGTGTCTTTAAGCCACAGTCAGGGTTTACCCAAAGGTTTTTCTCAGGTATCACCGCCAAGGCTTTTTTGAGAAGATTTATCATTTCTTCCACTGTAGGAATCCTCGGGCTGTGAATGTCATACACGCCAGGGCCGATCTCGTTAGGATATTGGAAGTCTACAAAGGCATCCAAGAGTTCCATCTGAGACCTTGAAGTCTCTATCGTGATCACGTCAGCATCCATAGCTGCTATGTTCTGGATGATATCGTTAAACTCAGAATAACACATGTGGGTATGGATCTGTGTGGTATCCTGTACCGCATAGCAACTGATTTTGAAAGCGTTAACCGCCCAATCTAGGTAGTAAGCCCAATCGCCTTTGCGTAGAGGTAAACCTTCCCTGATTGCAGGTTCATCTATCTGGATCACCTTGATCCCCGCTTTTTCCAAATCCAAAACTTCAGCAAGTATGGCGAGACCGAGCTGGTAACATGTGTCCTTACGTGCTTGGTCGTCCCTTACAAAGGACCATTGTAGCATTGTTACTGGCCCTGTAAGCATCCCCTTCACAAACTTCTTAGAGATATTCTGGGCAAAGGCAGTCCATTTTACAGTCATAGGTCCCTTTCTAGAGATATCACCATAAATGATCGGAGGCTTTACGCACCTTGATCCGTAACTCTGTACCCAACCATTGGAGCTAAACACGTAGCCATCAAGTTGTTCTCCAAAGTATTCCACCATGTCGTTTCTTTCAAACTCACCATGGACGAGTACATCAATGCCAATCTCCTCTTGCCATTTGATGGATTCGGTAAGTTCCTTGGAGATGAATTGATCATATTCATGCTCAGAAATCTCCCCTTTCTTGAATTTCGCCCTGATAGCCCTTACTTCTTCCGTTTGTGGAAAAGAACCTATGGTAGTGGTGGGTAACAGAGGTAGGCTCAAGACCTTATGCTGTTGGTCTTGCCTTTCTGCAAAGCTGCTTTTACGGTCAAACTTATTTACCTTAATACTCATCAAGGCTTCTTGCACTTCTTTTTTATGTACAAAAGGGGAGTTCCTACGGCTTTGGATTGCCTTTTGGTTGCGCTCCAAGATTGTCTTGGTTTTGTCATTGATCCCCTCAAAGGCAAGTGCAGAAAGTTCTACAAGCTCTGAAAGCTTCTGTTTGGCAAAGGCCATCCAGTTTTTGACCTCCAGAGGTAAGCTTTCTGTATTTGTTTCCAAGTCAAGGTCATAAGGCACATGAAGTAAGGAGTTAGAAGGCGCAATGATCACCCTTCTCGCCCCTAGTTTGGAGATCGCTTTCTGGATCTTTTCCAACGATTGTGAATAATCGTTTTTCCAGATATTCCTACCATCGATCACCCCTAGAGAAAGGATCTTCTTGCTGTCAACGAAATTAGAATTGAGCAGGTCGTCAAGTTGTTTGTTACCCCTTACCAGATCCACATGGAGCATGTCCACAGGTAGAGAATTGATCAATGCCAGGAGGTTACTTACACCTTCGAAATAAGTTGCTACCTGTATGTTGAGGTATTTGAATTTAGACTTGAGGTGGTCATAGGCCTTTTTGAAGGCGATCTTCTCGTCGGTACTCAGGTCCATCACCAAGAAGGGCTCGTCAAACTGTATCCAAGTGGCACCATATTCTTCAAGCTTGCCCAAGATCTGTTCGTATACGGGTAGCAGGTTGTCTAAAAGGTCTAGTTTATGAAAGCCAGATTCCTTTTCTTTTCCCAGTAGTAAATAGGAAATTGGGCCAATAAGAACTGGTTTAGGCGTAATACCCAGTGCTTCCTTGGCTTCGTAAAACTCATGGATTACCTTTTCGTTGAAAAGGTTGAATTTCTGGTTTTTGGTAAATTCAGGAACGATGTAGTGGTAATTGGTATCAAACCATTTGGTCATTTCCATGGCTTGGATGTCAAAGCCATTCTTTTGATACCCTCTTGCCATGGCAAAGTACAGATCTGTGTCTGTGAAATTGCTTTGCTGCAGCAACACTTGGAATCGTTCTGGGATCACACCTAAAGTAAGCGAGAGGTCCAAGACTTGATCGTAATACGAGAAGTCGTTGCAGGGGATGAGGTCGATACCTGCATTTTTTTGTGTATGCAGGTTCTCTAATCGGATTTTTCTTCCGGCTTGAAAGAGGTCTTGAAGGGTCGATTTCCCTGACCAATACTGTTCACAAGCTTTCTTGAGTTCGCGCTGGCTACCGATACGTGGATAACCAAGGTTTTGTGTTTTCATTCTTTTTGAATTATTGTGTTGAACATGAAACCTCGCTCTTTGCCTGAACTAAGGCAAGCCAACACCAAGAACCAAATACAAAAGAATGTTTACAAATCGGCATACCCATCCTATAAGGAGAAGGAGGTGGGTCTTTCCAATAACCCTCTTTGAGGGAGAGGGGCAATATTTCTTTTGACTGGGCTCAGGGCGTGTAAGCCTAGTCAATATATACATAAGGCAAGTCTCCTGACTTGTGGCAATCTTGACATCCTTCTCGCTAGCTTATGGGCTGGCAATGGATATTGAGGTCAAGACCTTTCTGCGACCACTTACAGTAGCAACGTCTGTCCGTGACTTGAACACGGTTCCTTTTTAATACCGAAACACTCTTTCGGCAACCTTATATACTTTTCGACGATAAACAAAGAACTTGTTGCAAAATTATATTTTGTATAAGTCAATTCCAATCTATTTTGTAAAATAATATTTCATAATTATATATTTGATCTCTTTTATAAGTAGTCAGATCTCGTATTTTCGGTATTTTATTATTATGTGTTAAAATAAAAAAGTACGGAAAATCCGTACTTTTTTATACATATAAACCCTAAACTAACCTATTTTTAAAACTGTTCTTTGTAATGTGTTGTATTGGCTCATGCCGCCAAACAAGCTCTCCTATATGATAGTACTTGTGATGATCGGCGACAAGAAAGATTTTTGCGACTGCATTTGGCTGTTGTTTTCCATGAGTGTGTAATTAAAGTTTGATACTGTCATTGTTGTTAGCTTTTTATTTATATTATATAAACGTTAATACAAATATTTTATTGTGTGTAAACGGAAAATATTTCTTTTTTTCCTAAAATACTTTGAGAGCAAGCATCAGTCTTGTTGTAAGATGTTTGTATATAGGTTCTTATGATAAGAATAATTGGGCTTTAGAATAATTTGTAGACACAAGTAGTTGCACTGATTTTTTAATCATCCTGTTGTTGGTGCTATATCGATTACATACTTTAAATCAAGATCTGGTATGGTAGGTAGTCTATGATTAATAGTTTTAAATATTACAAGACTTCATTTTAAATAGCACCGTCTTAATAGTTTTGTTGATATTCGGACAGTTCAGGTCGTTTGTCAACAACATGAAATCCTTATAAAGTTCTAGGTTTTTTTATGAGGAAGGTGCAATTTTGTTGTAAACATTACTGTACAAATGATGAACAACAAATACCTTTTTTCGTTTCTATTTTGTGTCACTATCCTTTTTTCACAAAATCCCCCTTCTTATAAGCTACTCTGGAAGGTAACCGCGAAGAACTCTTCAAAGCCCTCGTATCTTTTTGGAACTATGCATGTGAGTGATAAACGGGTGTTTCGGTTTTCTGATTCACTTTTGCCAGCCTTGTACCGTGCCGAAGCGTTTGCAGGTGAGTTGAATTTCGAAAACATAGTACCTAAAATGATGGGCCTTATTTTTGTCAAAAAGAAAAGCCACATTCGTGAGGAGATGACTAAGGAGGAGTATGAAGTATTGGACGAAAAAATCCAAAATACTTTTGGTATGCCTTTCGATAGTATGAATACCCAAGATACTTGGTTATATGAAATGTTCTTAAGCAGGGGAAAGGAGGATGGATACCATAAAGATAAGGAGACGTTTTTGGATACGTATTTGGGCGCATTGGCGGCTCAAAACAAAAAGGACATTTTGGGGCTAGAGACTCTGGAGGAATACTCTGACTGGAACAATAGGCTGACAGACAAACAGAAAGCGAAAATATTGCTCGGCTTGGTTAAGGAAAAGGAAGATGAAGAAGAGGAGAACAATAATGATACTGTAAGGACGCCTGATCAATTGATGGAGATATATTGTGCTGGTGATGTGCAAAAGATGCATGAAATCTTTATGGATTCAACAGAGATAGGGAGTAAATTCATTTTCTCCAGTTTGTATTTTAGAAATGTGAACATGGTGAACCGTATGGATTCGATCATGAAAAAACAGAGTCTATTCGCTGCAGTTGGGGCTTTGCATCTCGGAGGAGACGGAGGTATGGTCAAACTATTAAGAGCTAAAGGTTATACGGTGGAGCCGGTGGCTGCCAGTTTTAATGTCAAGAAAAAGATACCAGAAATAACCAAGAAGGCATATACTTGGTCAGACTTTAACCCTCCCAAAAGCAACTTTACGGTGTTGATGCCCATGCAGCCCTTTAAAATACCGATACCAAGTACACCTGGGGTAGACTTGCAAGGTTTTTTGAGTCTGGATCTATCAAAGATGAACAGTTTCATATGTATGACGCTGAAGTTGGGTTCGGTGATTTCTCCTGATAAGGAGGAAACGTTCATGAATGCAATGGTGCAAAATATGGTGAATAAACAGAATGTAGAAGTTGTCAGTAAGCAGTTTCTTGGTGCAGAAGGCCTCAGAAGAATGGAGGTGATCATGAAAAAACGTAAGAGTTATAGCAAATTTACCTTGTTTCATAAAGATGGTGAAATACTGATGTTGATCATGTATGGTAAAAAGGGCATTGTATATAGTGAAGATGCTGTAAAATTTAGTACATCGGTGAAAGCTTCTGGTTATGTGCCTTCTAAAACAGAGCTAAAGACTTATTTGGATAAGGCCAAATCGTTCTCATTATTGATGCCTTCACAAGTAACAGAAACCATCCGCAATTTGGATAATGAAGATGGCAAAGTACACATGGAGATGCGCTATAATACGACACCTATTAACGGTGTGTCTTATTACTTAGCCACTTATGACTATGACGATAATATGCTGATAGGTGATCCAAAATCATCTGTGGATGTGATGGTGAAGCGACTCGAAACGAAACTTGCTAGCTGGGAAATGACCGCGTCTGATACTACCATTGAGAATAGTGTTGCTAAGCAATACGAAATGGAAAATAAGGTTGGTGGGGTGGTGATGAGAGGAAGGGTATTAGTCAGAGACAATAGGGTCATTATGTATTGGTGTTCGGGAGCTAAGGCTGCTATAAATAATGACGACTCAAAGGCCTTTTTTAGTTCATTTAAAGCATTGCCTTATCCATCCTTTACATACAAATATCAATTTGCTCCGGATTCAACCTATAAGGTAAGGCTTAGTAATATTGCAAAGCAAGATACTGGTGCTGATTACAGTGGAGTTGCGGATTACATGCCTCCAATGAAGAAAGAATTCACAAACTATTATAACGATTCGATCACTACTGCGAGGTATTTGGTATATCAATATGCACTAAATAAGTACTGTACGCTCGAGGATCCTCGAGCAATATTGGATACTATGAGGGTGAATATCAAAGACTCAACTACACTTAAGGATACCATCATAATTACAAAAGAAATGTCATACTTAGAGCTGTTGACCAATGGTGAAAATGGAAGTGCTAACAAAACTAGATATGTGTTAGGACCGCAGCATTTATTTATAATCATTGCATTTGCCAGCGAATCGACATTGACGTCTAAGCATACCACCGCGATATTTGATTCTTTCAAACCTTTTGTGAAGAAGTCTGTAGGCCTTGTTAAGGATCCTAAAGTACAATTTTATAAGGATCTTGCTTCTACAGATTCGAGCACGGCACAAGATGCCTACAATGCCATCGGCTACTTAACATTTAAGGAAAAGGACTTGCCACAGTTGGAAAAGTTGTTTAAGAACGATTATCCACTCGATTCTATCCATTACCGTAGTACCAAGGAAGTGCTCTGGAATCGAATTTTTGCATTGAACATTGTTGGTAAACTGGCATTTGGCGAAAAGTATTTTATGGCAAACGTGCAAAACCCTAAAGATCAACTGTGTCTATTGAATGGCTTGTCTATTGGGATGGATTCTACAAGGATTCCTTTACTCAAAAAATTGATTGCCAACCATACCCCCAAGCTGGACAGTCTGAATCTTTCGGATATCAAAGGGTTCTATTCTTCTACATATACTTCGAAGATGTTCCCAGAGGCTTTTGGGCTATTAGGCAATCCTGTTTGGGTAGATTTTGCACTGAGTTTAATAGCAAATGCCGCTGCTGATTCCAGCCTTTCTTCTGAAGACCTGAAGCCTCATGCAGATAAAATCATTAATGTGATTGACCAGAATGTGTTAGGCGGCAAGTCATTGGCCAAGGGCAATTGGCAATATACTGATAGCGAGATTCTACATTTGCTCTCCTACCTGAACCATACACGGAGTGTAGAGTTGCTGAACAAGTTTATGGCCAAAAATGAGGTGTATACGAAGTACATTGCTGCGGAGCAATTGCTAACTTTGGACCAAAAATTGAAACCGGCAGATATCCAATATATGAGTAATGACATATTTTACAGAACATCGCTCTATGATCTACTTAAAAAATTTAAGCAGGATCAGCTCTTTCCAAAGCGGTACGTAAATCAAAAGGGTATGGCAATTGCTCACTTAGCATACTATATAAATGACGAAGAAAATATAGATACGACCTCGATCACGATTCTTAAAGAGAAAGTGATAGAGTATGAAGGGAAAAAGGGGCGTGTGTATTTGTTAAAGTATAAGCTGATGGATGATGAAGTCTGGTATACTGCCTTGAGTGCCTTGCACGACGAAAACAAAAAGATCGTAGATGTAGATCAGCTCGTTTGTATAACTTCCTATAAAGACCTCAAGGATATGTCTGAATCGGAACATCTGGAGTATCTCATCGCCAAGCTTAAGGGAGAGCTTGGCGATGAGTAATTTAAGCTTATGAAAGGGCAAAGCCACTGCAACAAAACAAGCGCAGCTGCTTTGCCATTATATTTATATCCTAGTTTTAATATATAGAGTCTTTCCAGATTTTTAATAATTGAAAATTGGTGTTTGTGGTTTTGATGGTTGGCATGAAGGATCGTGTCGAGCATTTTAACTTCTCATTCCTTAGAAATGGCTGCCTATTATTTTATTTATTATAATAAATATATTTTCAGTAAATATTGAAAATTAAATTATTTTTTTTATATTTGTATCAACAATAAGGCAATGAATCTGAACATTATATCATATGGCATTTACGGAATATTTACTTACTACATCACAGTTCATGTAGGGTGGTTGTGTTACAAGCACGGTATTCATTACCTTAAAGAAGAGGTTCAGGACGATAAGATAGCGTTGACTATCAACAATATCTTGCTGGTGGGATACTACTTACTCAACCTAGGCTATGCACTGCTCAAGATCAGTCATTGGCCAGCGATGACCTCCATACTGGATATCATAGAAACGGTAGGCTACAGGGTGGGAGGGATCGTAATCATGCTGGGTTGCATGCATGCTACGAATATGCTCCTGATTTATTTGGTCAGAAAAAAACAAATAGAGATAAACGTTAACAATTAAATTTAAATAGGATGGGAACAAAACTGATTGCTTACTTGATTTATTTGCCGGTCGCTTTGGGTTTGACTTGGTATGTTGCTAAAATGCTCTTTAGAAACAGTCGTGTGTTTATGATCGATATTTTTAGAGGCAAAGAGGATATCGCATTGAGTACGAATAAATTGTTTGAAGTAGGTTTTTATTTATTCAATGTAGGATTTGCCCTTATGATTCTGAAGATCGACCAAGAGCTAGCTGGTTATCAGATCATGGTTGAGGCCTTGAGTATCAAGATTGGAGCCTTTGCGATCTACATGGGTTTTCTGCTGTTCTTTAATCTATATATGTTTTTCAGAGGAAGACGTGCGAGTCGCGCCGCACAACAGCAGCAGGCCGTCAAGATAGATTTTAAGTAAATAAGGACCAATTCGATAGTGCTAGTCCATTTACCACAACCGAAAAAACCTTCCAAGTCTTCAAGGCTTGGCAGGTTTATTTTGGGGTAATCCTATTCAAGGAACTCATACAATGTGTTTACGATAAATCACAATTCTAATACGAATGTAGTCTATATCAATCGTCGCCTTTTAAACCAAATAAATATGAAGGTAGCGATGGCCAGCATAGCCACTAAGGTAACATGGTAACCATATTCTGTTTGAAGTTCTGGCATGTTTTTAAAATTCATACCGTAGATACCCACAATAAAGGTAAGGGGCATGAAGAATACTGAAAATACAGTAAGCAGTTTCATCACATCATTGGTCTTCTGTGCAGATAGGGAGATGTACATATTGGAAAGGTTGTTTACGTCTTCCTGAGCTTGGTCAAACATAGTGAGTAGCTTCAAGTGTAAGTCTTTGATGTCTTGTATCCCCACTTCATCGTTTTTGGTAGAACGGTGTCGACCTATGGTATCATGGGTGAGTAAGAGTACTTTTTTAAATATGCTAGACTTACGTTTGAGAAAGTACAACCTTTCAAGCTGAGAAGGTTCTATTTGTTTTAAGAAGATGACGTTTTCGTAAGTGTCGATCTCATTATCAAGTTCTATGGCTGGCATTTCGTACGAATGGATAGCATACCAGATGATTTTGGTCACGATCTCGCTGATCTGGCTACATTTATGATTTGCGACATACTTGAGGTGAAGTTCGTCAACAAATTTCAAATGGCGTCTATGTACAGTGATCAATACCTTTGAGTTGAAGAATATGGCGATCTTGTTAGTGAGTTCTTGGATCACATGAGCTTCTCTAGGTGCATCTGGCGCATGGATTCTCAAAATGACAAAATCGAAATTGTCGAGATTTTCGTATTTGGGCAAATGATCTGGCTCTAGGCAGTCCTTGAGCGTGTAATGGTGAAGGTTGTACTTGGTGCTCAATTCCTCCAGTTCATTGGCTTGTGGATATTCAATATCGATCCACTCTAATCCATTTTGAGTTCCTAAATTTCTAATCATAACCTATGCACTACGTGTAAATATTGTAAAATAGTAATTGGGTGGCAATTGTTTTTATGACCTAAGCAAATCATAGAACTACTCTAATTTCCCAGAAACATACAATAGATCTATGTAGGCTTTTCTTAGCTCATACTCTATAAGATAATATGCCTTGTGTACATCAAACCAAGTAATTTCAGCCTCCCACATATCTACGGGACTTGTATTGTCTCTGGCATAAGTAGCTCTCACCTTATGCAATAATCTATTGGAGTTGAGTTTGGCGATTAACATCTGCTTTTGCTTTTGGATTTGGGTGAGATAATTGACATGTTTGATGTGCACGGTTTCCTTGATGGCAAGAGATATCGCATCCAATTCCGAATTGCTTTGATCTATTTGAAGTTTGGCTTTATTGATATTTTCACTGTTTTTGTCAAATATTGGCAAGGTCTGTGTGAAAAATAAACCAGTATATGGGATTTTGTTTTGGGGGTTTTCCAGTATCCCGACTTCTGGTCCTGGCAAGGCTAATGATTTTTGCAATTTCACATTAGCCAAGTTGGTTTGTATTTCTTGTTTTTTAGCTACAACATCTACATGGTTTTGCAGAGCATACTGAATTAGTGTATCTTTTGAAGGTAGGGATAGATAGAAAAAGTTACTGCTGTCGATATCAATCTCTCCAAATATGCCAATACTAAGTTTTAAATCACTGATTTTGTTTTGAAAATCGTTTTGAGCATCGATAAACTCCATGTCGTATTGATCATCTAGGATTAAATACCTTAGGTATACTAGAGATGAGGTGTCTTTCGCGTTTTTCTTGATCAAACTATCCAGTGATTTCACGGCTGTGTTGGTGAGTTCCATGGCCACTTTTGAGTGCCAAGCTTCGAGCCATTTGAGAGCAGTCTGATATTTGTTTTCGTAGAGTGTTTTGAGCAAATTGGTCTGCTCTTGCTCGTAGAGGTTTTTGTAAAATCTGATGTTGTTTTTGCGCTGTCCCCAAGGTTGCAATTTTTTAGTGAGTTGAAACCAATCTTGCCTGTTGGTGCGCGATATGATCAGTGGTTTGTTGGGGTAATAAGAATGGTCCAACAAAGCCAATAGCTGTGCGTTGAATACAGGGTTGGTCCTTAGTTTTGATTTCTCTAGTTCAATATTAGCAAGTTCCACATCTTCAAAATAGGTTTTAAGAAAAGGATTCTTGATAGTGGCGTAATTCAGACTTTGCTGCAAAGAGATGTTGATGCTTTGTGAACTACAGCATAATGATACGCCAATAATAGTCAAAGCGATATAGAATTTTTTCATTTATTCAAGTCCATCTGCGATCGATGTGCAAATTACAATTTATTATTTGAAAAAGACGTATTGTGTGCTGGAGCAGTTGAATAAACGCTACTTTGTTAAATAATGCTTTTGATGTTTTACAAGAAATGATGATATGTAAAAGTGATTGTTTAAGAAGGGGCATCCAAAATGCCAGATTAAAGATGAATTTGAGCAGCAAGTGTGGTGTAAACGGAGATTTTATATTTATTTGCACAAATTTTAATCGTGATAACAGGTTTTTAATGTATGAAATTTAAGCCCCTTATTTTTTTATTCATATGCTTTAAGTCTATTATGGCACAAGTGGATACGAGTACCGTTCTTGACAGCATTGTACTGTTTGACTATAAGGCAACAGCTCATACACCCGTGACTTATCTAGATCTTAGTGCATCGTATTTGCTTCAGAGAAATGTAGGTCAGGAACCTTCTTTTATCTTAAGTCAGACACCTTCGGTTACTGCATATTCTGATGCTGGTAGCTATCAAGGCTATGCGTATTTTAGATTACGTGGAATCGACCAGACTCGAATCAATATGACCTTGGACGGTGTGCCTCTAAACGAACCAGAGGACCAAGGGGCATATTTCTCGAATTACCCAGATTTTTTAAATTCCATTAGTAAGATCCAGATCCAACGGGGGGGAGGGACCACTCAAAACGGCGTGGCTAGCTATGTAGGGAGTATACAGTTTTCCTCGCCCGACTTAAGAGATACTACTGCTAGGATGAGGATAGGAAGCAATTATGGTTCGTATCGTAGCTATAGGATGTTTGGGGAATATATCACAGCGCTCAAGAAAAATAAAGCTTTCTATGTGAGGGTGTCGAACTTACATTCTGATGGTTATAAATATCATTCTGGCAATAGTTCACAATCTGCCTTCATGAGTGGGGCTTGGTATATGAAGAAATGTATGTGGAAAGTGGTAGGTTTTGCAGGTTTACAAAGGAACGAATTGGCTTGGTTGGGTGTAAGTGCAGATAGTATAGCGATAGACCGAAGAATCAATGCTAATACCCAAGAAAAGGATCGCTTTTTACAAAATATGATTCAATTGCAAAACCATTGGTTTGTCTCATCCAGGGCCACAATTAAATCCACAATATATTACAACTATCTCAATGGCAATTACGATTTTGATTTGAATAATTTCTTGGGGCTGGCTAGTGACAGTACGATGTATAATTATGCCTTTCAGTCTCATTTCTTAGGTTTATTTAGTACTTATAACTACGAAACTAGAAATTTGAACTTCAGTACAGGGATTCATGTGAATACCTACAACAGAGCTCATGTGGGATCGGAAAAGACCTTGGGCGAGTTGTACCATAACAAAGGAATAAAGACCGAACAGAGTATGTTTGCCAAGGCACAATACAAAATTTTGCCAAGGCTCAGTACTTTGGTAGATGTGCAGCTGAGGCATAGTAGTTTTGCCTACATGGGATCAGTACCCTTGCCTGTACAGACTTGGACTTTTGTGAATCCAAAAGCAGGGATTAATTATACATGGAATAAGTATGTTGATATATACTATAGTATTGGCGCTACGCAAAGAGAACCTACACGCACGGATATGTTTGGTGGCAATGATGACCTATTGGCCGATAGTACAGGTACGAAGGTACTCACGTATATCAATGCTGCAGAACAGGTGCTAGATCAGGAATTGGGTTTGCGGTACGCTACGTCGAAATGGCATTTGAATGCTAATTTGTATTATATGGATTTTAAGAATGAAATTGTATTGAATGGAAAGTTTGGATCCAATGGTCTAGCGCTGAATAGCGATGTGTCTAAGAGCTATAGGACAGGTCTTGAGTTGGATTTGGGGATGCAAATCAATAAGAGGCTTCTTTATCAAGTAGCGGCATCTTACAACCAAAGTGTTATTGCTGATCAAGGTTTGAGTTTTAAACCGATTCTCACACCTCGTTGGATCATGAATCAGGACTTGTTGCTAACTTTGAAAAATGTATTTGTTGGTCTTGAGTTGCGGTACCAAAGTGCCTCCTATTTAGATTTCGCAAATGAACACTCGATAGGTGAATATTTGCTTGCCAATGTGAGGCTGGGTTATACTTATAAAAAGGCCTGGGCCTTTACATTTAGGCTTAATAATGTTTTTGACACAAAGTATTACAATAGTGGTTATGTGGATACAGCTCCAAAGTATTTTGTGCAGGCGCCGATCAACTATAGTTTAGCACTTGTATTTACGCATTAAATGCGCATATTTAGCACTGAATACATTATTGTAGAGTTTTTGAGCTATCCAATTAGTCTAATAGAACTCATTGCAACCATATCAGGATTGGTTTCTGTGTACTATGCAGCAAAGTCAAGTATTTTAACTTGGTCCACTGGTATTGTGAATGAAATAGCATTTATGGTCCTGTTTTACCAATTGCATCTGTACTCTGACATGCTGCTTCAGGTATACTTTATGATTGCAACTGTATATGGTTGGTATTATTGGAGACAAAAGGCTCCTAAAGAAGTTAGTATTTTGTCGTTTTCTCAAATCCTAGTTTATGTGTTTATTACTTTAATTGGTACCGTATTGCTAGCCTTACTTATGCGAAATATTCATCATATGTTACCTCTTGTATTTCGTCAACCTGCTTCTTTTCCTTGGGTGGATGCCTTTATCTCTGTGGCGAGTGTAGTAGCAACGGTTTTGTTGGCTAGAAAATGTTTAGCTTCGTGGTATTTTTGGATTGTGGTAGATCTAGTGAGCATAGGATTGTATGTGGTAAAAGGCACTCATTTGATAGCTATCGAGTACTTTATATTTTTAGTGCTCGCCATTATGGGATTAATTGCTTGGCGAAAGAAGGTAAATGTATCATAGAGGTTTTGTTTTTGGCAAATATCAACCCTTTCATAAAGGGCATCAAGCATTGATCGAATTTGCATTGAAGCAGTGTGAAGAGTTGTATGTGGTGGTTTGTGAAAGTGACATGGAGCACATGTCTGGGGAGTTAAGGCAAGCTTGGGTTACCGAAAGCTTTCAGAGCAATGATCAAGTTAAAGTGGTTTTGTTGTCTTATCATGAAGCAGAACTTCCTAATACTTCAATTTCGTCACATCAGGTTTCGATGCTTTGGGCGAAGCGGTTTCAGGAGGTGCTTCCAGCTATGGATGTTGTATTTACTTCTGAGCCCTACGGTGATTATCTGGCTGGTTTTATGGGTATAGAGCATCAATCTTTTGATCCACAAAGAATCCTTGTGCCCATCTCTGCATCACAAATCAGTAAAGATCCAGGAAAGTATTGGAGCTATCTTCCAGATGCGGTGAAACCTTACTATTGCAAAAAAGTAGTGCTATTGGGCACGGAATCTACTGGTAAAACCATGCTAGCCCAGCTGTTGGCTCTGAAATTTGATGCTACATTGGTTTCAGAAACAGGGAGAGAATTGATTCCTAATTCCAAGACTTTTAGCATGGAACATTTGTATAAAGTGGTTGAGGCGCACAGCCAAAAAATTGTAGATGCCTCAAAGGGTGCTAAGCCTCTGGTGATTATTGATACTGATCTACATATTACCAATTCTTATTCTTTGTTTACGTTTGGACGAGAACTTGATTTGTCTGTAGATGAATATCAAAAAATGAAAGCAGATTTATATTTATATTTGAATTTGGATGTTCCTCATGTTCAGGATGGAACACGCTTGAGCAAAAGACAGCGCGATCTCTTAGATCAAAGTCATAGAAACATTTTGGCCAAATATAAAGTTAGCATGATGGAATTGTCTGGGAGTTGGGAACAAAGAAATTTGACCGCAATACAGGCTGTTAATACATTGCTGAAAACCGTAAATGATTTATAAAAAAATGAACCAATGAAACACGATATAGGCTACGCTATTTTTCACCAACGAATAGAAAGGCTTTATGAGCTAAAGAGGTTTAAGGATTGTGTGAAAATGTGTAAGGAAGCTATTGCATTATTTCCTGAGGAATGGTATCCATACTATACTTTAGTGAGTGCATCCTATAATTCCAAGGAAATACAGCAGGCTTTTGATATCGTAAATCAAGCTATTGAGAAATTTCCAGACAATTTTCAGTTTTGGTTAAGTAAGGGACAGATTTTGTATTTCAGTAAGCAATACTCTGAGGCTTTATTGTGGCTACGTAAGGCCTTAGAAAGGGTGCCAGAGAATGTTTTAGTCTACGCTCTTTTAGCGGAGTGCTATCAAAGAATGGAGGATTATCCTTTGGGAGTAAGTTATGCGATGAAGGCTTTATCGCTTATGCCTTCGCATGAAGTGGCACTTAGGGCTTTGTCCTGGTGTAAGATGAAAACAGAGGCCCCTGAGGCAGAAGAAATCATCGCAAGTTACTTAAGAGCTTTTCCAAATAGTTTTGAAGCGCATCATGTGGCAGCGGTATATTATTTGAATAAAAATGATAAAGAGAAAGCTACGATCCATTTCAAAGCCGCGCTGTATATACAGCCTGATAGGGAAAAAGCTTTTGATCCTTATAAAGACTTTTTGCTAGAGCATGTACCTGAATATTATCAGAACCACAAGCCTGTGATAAGAAACTTCATAATCATTGAATTACTAACTCTCAGTGTTTTTTTCGGAACCATGTTCTTGGAATGGAACATTATTTCTAAAATGGTAGGTGTCCTAATAATCTTTATCCCCTTTTATTACCTCATTACTAGGAATGATTTCTTATTACAATTGCGTAAAGAGGAAAGGAGTCTTGATGAATTGTTTTTGCGCCACAAAGTCGACGTATTTGAATATGGGATATTATTGTTGGTTACCTTGGCTGCACTTACGGTGTTCCTGTATTTTGAGTGGATCATGCTCTATAATATATTGATGATCACGGTCATTTATGTTCCTAAATCTACTTTTTTAAGGCGGACAGATACTGGTTCTAATCGGTTTTATTTACATTATCTCTTGAATATTTATATGTTGGCCTTGTTCGTGTATTCGTTTTGGTCCGAAATACCTCTGATTGATCATTTTGTTATACTTATGACGTTGACTACACTTAATGTGGCTTATGAGTTTTGGCGGAGTAAGAGACGACATAACATTGTCCGTTCTTTGTAACTAAGTAGTCGAAGAAATTATTTAAAGAAGTAAATGATTGAAGAATGTGAAGCAATTTACCATTTACCTTTTGGCAGATCCAGTACCGTTTATAATGATATGACTATCTACCTTAGTCTTGTTCAGGAAATGCAAAGGGTTGAAATTCTCAAATTTTACATAAAATCTTAGCATTCCATTCAAATGTTCCTCTTCTAGTCTGAAGTTTTTGGGAATAAAAAAGCTTGGAGTATGGTAAGTAGCGATTCTGGAACCAATAGCCATATGGTTAAATTGATTAAACAAGTGTTCCATATATTTATAATATTGAAAATGAGATCGAATACTTTGTTCATCTATTTTTGCCGTAGCATCAATCCTCTCTTGAAATGCATTGAAAAAGTATGCGCCATCGTATTCCATTATACTCATCCCTAATATGTCCCTACACATGAAGTTGAGATTGTTCATGGCGTAAGACCGTTTGATTTTACTGGCAATGTTCACAAAATTGGCCCTAAAGTCCACACCCCAAAAGTTGCATTTGGGATGAAGCGTTGCTGCGACCAAGCAAAACTTGCCCACACCACTACCAATATCTAATATGTTTAGATTGTCTTTGTGACATAAGAATTCTGATGCCATTTTAGATATATGAATCGGAGTCCAGTGTCGGTTTGATATCCTTTGTTCTCTCTTAGGAAATATATGGTCAAACTCCTCGTCAGAAATGCTACTGTTTAATTTTTCTATCATCAGTAATTACTTATTGGTACATGAAGGAAGTGATTTCCGATTGTTTTTGTCTCCTGTTAGGAGACTCAATCCTTGATGCCTTACAAAGATAGCTTAATATGGTATCATTATTACAGAAAAGACTTTTGGATAGGATTTACAGCAGGGTAAATGTCCTGAAATATGCAAATCGTCCAATTTTTTTTAAAAATATTTCAATTAAGTGTTTACTTTTCAAAATAAGGGTTGTAGCAGTTATATAAGAGGTAGAGATTTCTGTATTTACTTTCAAAATTAAAAAGTGCCTTGATTGTAAATAAAATTAATGAAAAACTTTTGTTAGGCGATGCTACAAAGGTGATGATGTTGAGCACGTGCTAGATTTAAAATAGATAAATTACTTATGAGAGGGTTCTACTTTAGGGTAGGACTCTTTTTTTATCGTCGGTATTACATTGGAGGGGCAATAGAGATGATAC
>CAMFLX010000065.1 GCA_945957555.1 uncultured Cytophagales bacterium | reverse complement strand
GCCATGGAGACCCTCAAGAAAAGAGGGATCAAGGTCAAAAGTTGGGAAGATGTGATCCTTGAAAACTAAATACCTAAACATATACCACAAAACACACAAGTCACTGTTTATCAATACACAAAAATGATAGCCATGTACCTAAATCATGGTTAAAGAACACGCCTACGCGAGCGAGCGCCTGCAATAGTCGCGCCCTGAAGGAGGGACATTCGGAGAAGCAAATATATTTGTGTTTAGTTAAACTCAAAATATACAAATGCTCAAACAATTTACACTTTTGACACTCTTGCTTGTGGCTTTCCTTGGGAATGCTCAAGTAAATGTTGATCCAGACCACCCCAATATCGTGTATTGGGGAAGAGTCGATTTCACAAACCCTAAGACACCCGCTTTTGCGCTGCCTGGGGTAACCATCCGTGCAAAATTCACAGGTACCTCTCTATCTGCCAAGATCCAAGACGATGCCCTGCATGGTGCTACCACCACAAACTACTTCTACAGTATCATAGATGGTGGTACTCCTAAAAAACTAGAAGCGCTCAAGGGCAACAACACTTATGCGCTGGCTACAGGACTCACTGCAGGTTCACACACAGTAGAACTGATCAAACTCACAGAAGCCAATGTAGGCAAAATGACCTTTTTAGGCTTTGTGCTGGAAACAGGTGCCAAACTTGAACCACTGCTCAATGAACCCTCTTGTCATATTGAGTTCATCGGAAACTCTATTACTTGTGGCTATGGCAACGAAGTGAGCATTGCGGCCCCTCCTACAGGAAACCCCACTACAGGTTTTACCTCCATCAACGAGAACAACTATAAAGCGTGGGGCTATGTAACTGCTAGAAAACTGGGCATGAAGTACAATGCTGTAAGCTATAGTGGCAGAGGTTTGTACAGAAACAATGACGCCAGCACCACAGGTGTATTGCCGAGTATCTATGACAGAATATTCCCTGATAATGCTTCTGCACCAACTTGGGATCATGCATCTCAGCATCCCAACTGCATCGTGATCGATCTCGGCACCAATGATTTTGCACCAGATCCTGCACAACCATTAGATCAGACTGCTTTTGAAACTGCTTATGTCAACTTTGTTAAAAAACTAAAAGGCTATCATCCTGATGCGACGATTATCCTAGCTGTTGGAGTAATGATGTCTGATGGCTACCCTGTAGGTGCAAATCAGTGGACGAGAATCAGAACCTACGTGAAAAATGCGGTAAATACGCTGACCACTGGAGGCACCTTGAATGTCCACTATTTCGAAATGGAACCACAGAGTGCTCCTTACGGTGAAGATTGGCACCCTTCCGAAGCCACACACAACACCATGGCCACAGGTCTTGCTACCTTTATCAATACTCTTGGGATCACCTGTACTGCCTCTAACAATGGCCTGAAATACACGATCCCCAATTGGCTCGACGACAAGAAAGCGGCCGTTTCATTAACTTTTGACGACTGGTCGCCAGGGCACCCTGCCATTGTAGTTCCCGAACTGAAGAAAAGGGATTTAATCGCAACCTTCTTCATGTCCAATGCATTGGGAATACCCAACTGGTCTGAAGTACTTGTAGCTGATGCCAATGGCAACGAGATCGCAAACCACACAAAGTCTCATAAAGATCTTACGGGTCTTTCTGGCGCTGACAAAAAAGTGGAGATAAGGGATAACAAGTCAGATATGGAGTCAAAACTCAAAGGCAAAAAGGTACTTACATTTGCCTATCCTTTTGGTGCCTATAATCAGGAAGTGATCGATTCTGTGCGCAACAGTGAGCATATTGCATCAAGAGGAGTACAACCTTCTTCGGGCAATTATACCTATAATTTCGCACCTACAGAAAACGACTACCACAAAATATTGACCTTTGGCATGGATAGCAACATCACTATAGACCAGTTCTCTAACCAGATCGCTAATGTGTCTAAAGGTGGCGGTTTACTTACCTACTTGTACCATAGTATTTACAGTGGTACCGTAGCGGATAATTCCTATGCGCAGATCCACGAAAAGAATTTCACGAGACAGTTGGATACCCTGGCTGCCAGAAGAAACGAAGTATGGGCCTGTACCTTCGCTCAGGCTATTCAGTACCATAGAGAAAAAAAGAGTGCCGTACTCACTGAAACTTCTGCACCCTTTGCAAATGGCGATACTTGGAAACTAAAGCTTACGGATCAGCTGCCGGACAGCTTATACTTCCAGCCACTCACGATCAAGGTGCTTATGCCTGCGGGCGTGACCACTATCTTGAGCATCTCTCAGAGTGGCAAAACCTTACCCTTTAAAATCAATGCGGGCGTACTTATCTTCAATGCAGTGCCTGACGGTGGCGAAATCATCATCAACATTTCGAGCTGCAACGTACCAGTGATGAATCTTCATCCAGTAGGTACGGCAGCTTTCTGTACACCTCAAAAAGCGCTGCTCTATGCGGACCATACAGCAGGTAATACTTACGAGTGGTCTCTAGACGGTGTAGCTATCAGCAATAGCGACAACGACTCTCTCTGGGTATCGAATACAGGCAAATATGACCTTAAAATCACCAATAATGGTTGCTACATAACTTCAGGAATTCTAGGTCAAAGCATCATAGTAAGCAATACTGGAAATTGTGGTGAACCTAGGGCCAATTTTAAGATTGACAGAAATCCTGCCGTAAAGCTCCAAGTGATCACCGCTACTGATCTTTCTCAAAACGTGGAGAAAGATGCGAGCTACTTGTGGAGCTTCGGCGAAGAAGTAACTCTCTCTCCTAGCGGCACTAAAGCGTCTACTTTTTCGGGGAAAGGCCCCATCAGCTTTAAGTTCCTCACGGGTGGCGTTAAAACCATCACTTTGGTCGTATCAGGTTCGGTAAAGAATGATACCATCAAGCACGAGGTAACCATCTTGGAAGATGCGGGCTGTCTTTTAAACGAAACCTTTGATGACAATAAAATGCTTTCATTGATTGGTGGCTGGAACAACTATACTTTTTCTGTGGAGAACTCAAACCTTAAAGTTGTAGTACCTGCTACTTCACCTAATGAGTGGTATTCATTCACTCCGTTTTTCCATGAAAATGGAATAAAAAAAGCAGCAGATTTTTCTGACATCACCAAAAAGCCGATCATCAAATTTAGGGCTAGAGCAAGCGATACGCTTACTTTAAAAATCTCATTGATCGATATCAACGGCAAGGTAGCTGATGGCGCCGTTCTTTCTGCAAAAAGCAAGTTTGATGTGACCACAGAATACAGAAATTTTGAATTGAACTTAACTGGGCTGTTCTTTAACCAATGGGATGCGGTAACCCTCGATTCCACCAAAATTACAGCTATAGATTTCAGGATCAACTCAGGTTATGAAAGTTATCCTTTCAAAAATTCATTTGGGAAAACCATTAACAAGTCTTTTGTAGGTACACTTGAAATTGATTGGTTAGGTGCCAATGAAAATTGTTCAGCGCCCCCCCTGGTAGGCGTATCAGACGAAACCTTAAGTAGTCAAACTTTAAGGGTACATCCAAATCCTGCAAACAATCGTTTGTTTATAGAATCTGATACTGAACTACAGGAATGGACCATCTGCGGAACTTCAGGACAAACATTGCTCAAAGGCAAGGATCAGACAGCAGATATTTCCTCTTTATCACCAGGCATTTATCTACTTAAGGTATCTCATGTTGTTGTGAAATTCATCAAACAATAGTTAAACTATTCATCATCATGCAAAAGGGCTGGCCATAAAGGTCAGCCCTTTTTTTATGTTAGTAATACAACACAGTTCCAAACTATTTAACCCTAACTCGGGTTAAGAAAGCCCAAGCTTCCAATCCTTTGGCTTAATTTTTTGGCTCATTTTAAAACTTTTAAGCCTAAATCTTCTTATTCATTAAAACATCGATCGCATGAAACGTTATTTTTCGGATATCTTTTCCATAGGCAAAAACACAATAGCTGCTTGGCTAGAGGCAGACCCTTTTAGACAAAGTGCAGTGGTCGCTTATTATGCAATTTTTTCCATTCCCGCACTACTGGTCATCGTCATTTCCTTAGCTGGTATAGCTTTGGGCCGCGATGCCATCCAAGGTGAAATCTCGGCGCAAATAGCAGTAGCCGTAGGACATGATGCCGCTAAACAAGTCGAAGAAATCATTGCCGAATCATCCGGAGAAAAAACATCCCTCATCGCTACCCTGGTTGGTGTTATTACATTGATTTTAGGCTCCACAGGTGTATTTCTTCAACTGCAAACCTCATTAAATCAGATTTGGAATGTAAAAGTAACCTCAGAAAAAAAATGGCTCAAATCTATCAAAGACCGATTGTTTTCATTCGGCTTGGTACTGTCTACAGGCTTTTTGATGTTGGTCTCTCTTTTAATCACCACATTCCTTGAAGCTTTCAGCAACTGGCTCGAGCGCTATTTGCCAGACTTCATGCTCTATATCTTTCATCTTACCGACTTTGTTGTTTCCTTTAGCTTCATCAGCGTCCTTTTCGCCTTAATATTCAAAATCTTACCAGACGCCAAAGTAGAATGGCGCGATGTGAGAATAGGAGCCATCGTCACAGCATTGTTGTTTATCTTGGGCAAATATTTATTGGGCATCTATTTTGCAAAAGTAAACCCTGGCTCCACCTATGGCGCCGCAGGGTCTATCATCCTGCTCATGCTTTGGGTATCCTATTCCTGTATGATCCTCTTCCTAGGAGCAGAGTTTACCAAACAGTATGCCCTCTACTATGGACGAAGCATTGAGCCCACAAGAGACGCCCAATTGATACAAATAGCAGAAAAGGAAAAGCGAAAATAATCGTACGCCCCAACAGTCCAAAACAAATCCATCAAAACTTAGGCATTCAATTTCTATAAAACCTAAAAACACAAATAGTTTTGATTTCCGAAAAATACTCTTACCTTTGCAGCCCACTACATCGCGGGATGGAGAAGTTGGTATCTCGTTGGGCTCATAACCCAAAGATCATAGGTTCGAGTCCTGTTCCCGCTACAAAAAGCACAAATGGGAACATTTGGGCATAAAAGGAAACAAACGGGCTCAATCGGTAACGATTGGGCCCGTTTTGCTTTTATAAAGATTAATGTTTCGCCCAATATGACGAAGACTCTTCATTGATTAAAAAATCTATAGACAACCCTACTGAAAGTCTATAGATAGTGTTTTTGTCATGTCACTTGCAAATAATCGTAAAAAATAGCCCAATACTGCTCGTCATTTTTCATTCCGAAGCTCTATCATATTTTTCAGAACTGACTGGCTTGGCTTGTTGAACTCTTTTTAGTATTAGAGGATTAATGAATGTCCCACGTCCAAAGCTATTAATAGGAAAAATTTTCATTAAAACTGATGCCCTCCAATACTAAAAATATTACTACGAAAATGAAAAGTAGATATAATTTGACAATAATGCCTTTATCATCTTCTAGGGAAAACCTATTTAAGCCTAGTAATATTGGGATACCAACCAAAAGGGTAGAAATAAAGTATATTTTTACATCCACATGATGCGGAACCTTAAAATAAAATGCTACAAATAACGAGATGCACTGTATTCCCAAAGAAAGTATTAGATATCTTTTATAGTAGTGGTTTACATGTGTACGAAAACCTTCTAGGTATTTACTAATATGAAGTATGAGTCCAACAACACAAATCATAGCCATTACGAAATAGGGATTAATCTTTCTATATGAATGTGCTGATAAAAAATCAGTACCCACTACTATATTTAGTAAAAAAAGAAAGTTTACGATACCTGATAGAATAAGATTTAAGAAACTTTTCATACGCTAACTGTAGTATTTTTAGATCGAACGAGTAAAATATATAAAAACTTTAATATACATAAGTATCGTATTATGCTAAAATAATAATTTTCGGATCTGCATCCAATTATCTCAAATATGTACCTGTTTAAACGTTTATCATACACGTAACTTCCTTAAAAAGAGCAAGATCACTCATAAGAAGGTTCGACTTTTGACTACTTAGGTCTACCAAAGTTAAAAACCCTCTAAATTTAAGATTTAGAGGGTTTTTTGTTTTAACCTAAATTCACCAATATATATAACTTATTGATTTTTATAGATTTACGAGTTCGACTTTTATATTTAGGTACCTCAAGGTGAACTTTCTAGACTCATTAGCCTATTAATAGTTACTAGATTTCTTAAATATAAAAAGGATAAGATAGGCATCAGCCAATGATTGAACTTTTAATTATCCTCCACACTGTATTGGTAGATTCCTCCTTATTTTTAATAGTCTCTTTGGTCGGTCTCTTTGGTCGGTCTCTTTGGAATGAATAATGTAGTCTTTTGTTCTATTAAATTGATTAAAAATCAGTCATTTAAAATAGTTGTTTATATGAAATTATTTATAAATATAATTGGATTTATTATTTTATTATCATTAATTTATTTTTTTGTCTAAAATAAATACACTTTCGTAGTATTACTAATGAAATTTTACACATATTTACATTACTTTTTAATATTTGAAAACAAAAGTTAACTGAATCATAATGTACTGAAAGATTAACCTCTATTCATTATCATATTTGAACATTTGACCTTTGATTTTTTTTCATATGGAGAAACATATACTTGCAGTACCGATACATCTAGATGCTTTGTTTGTCGCCGGAAACACCTTGATCGTTGAGCCATTTGCAGATTTTAGCAAGCTCCCCTATCATTCTGATCATATAGATTATAATGCGGACACCCCAAATATAAGTGAGATGATCCTGTCCTCACCTTTTGAGAATGTAAACCTGAGGTTAGAAAAAGGAATACATCTACACTGGTCATTGCCTGATGCCTTAACGCGTGGTGGACCCGAAGGAACTCTGGAGAGTTACCCAGCGGTCCCTAATAGATGGCTAATCACAAAGAAACTGAAAGGCAAGGTACATAAACAATGGATTGTTGAAAGTGACTATTTATATCATAATGCGGACAATGAAAATAATAGCATCTCTTTTCCTGATGTAAAATTAAAACCGGAATCGGAACAGCCATTTTATTATATGGGGCGTAGCCAGGAGATTGATAATAAATGGAAAGATACCAATCCCCAATATTTATCCAAGCTTACGGCTATAGGCTACAACGATCCTACCTTTGCGGCATTTTATCCCAATTGTTATAGCGTCTTTGGCTTTTATGATAAAGATGTTAAGATAGAACAATTGGAAGAAAAGGAAAATTTGAGCTATCAGGTGATTGGCTGGTATAGTGATCCTAAAAATGATCTGATAAATACTGTATTAGATCAGATTAAGTTTAAAAAAACATGGACAATTCTTCAGAATAATTTAACTAACGATACGGTAGCATTGAAATCGTTTTTAATGCTCTTAACTAAAGACTTAAAATTACAATTTGGCACTGAAGATCTTAAAAAATTAATTGGGCATTTAATTGTTGATCATAGCCTTAACGATTATTGGTATAGAGTAGTTAATACCCTTCAGGACGATACCAAGCAGATTGATTTTTTAATCAACTTTTTAATAAATAGTTATAATTTCAACCCAGAGTTTGAACATATCTATAAACGATTTTATAAATCCATAAAGGAACAATTTCATAAAATTCCTAAAGTAGCAGCAAATGATTCCGATAAGCTAAAGGAAATAAATCAAAGTCTGGTAAATTACTTAAAAGAAAACATTCACTGGGATTTTAATGGCACGGAAGATCAAGTTCCAGAAGGAACCTATTGCTATGCCCAGCTGGATTTTAAGTGTTCAGCTGCCGAATTAAAAGCAAATGAGCACAAAGATAAGCCAATTTCAGTAAGCATCGGAAATACCGGAGCAGAGGCATTGTCTGCATTTCTGGCAAGCTCAATCGGTATTGATGACTCCAAAGAGTTAATAGAGGAACAATTGGAGTGTTTATATACCTGTAAAAGTATTACAGGCAAGGAGCTGGATCTCGGAGCACATTTTAAAGAAGCGCAACATGCTAAAAGTTTTAAAGCAGAAGCAGGGGGACACATTTGGCAGATCAGACCTTCTTTCGATCAAAAAGATAATGCACAAAATAATAGTAAGGAGATTAATATAGCCATGCCTCTGCGAATTGCAGATTTGCTGGATGAGTTAAATGCGCAACAACAAGAAGTAGATGCCATATCAGCAGACTTTAGGTATAAGAAACATCTTTTGTTTACCGATTGGTATAAATATATGATGAGTGCCTACGCTTCCGAGGACGACAGAGAGGGCTATCCTGACATAGATTTGATAAGGTACTTTATAGAAAAACAGATACAAACTGCGCCTATGAAGAGAATCAAACCTAGTGTACTCCCTGAACTAAGAGAGCGCATTGCTCAGTTTAATAAAAGCGATATACCTAATTTAGCGACTTTTAAGTTTGATAAAAAAGTGGCAGATTTCAAAGATCTTTTAAATACTGGTACATGGATAGAAAATCTACCATTTACAGCCTACTGTCTTCAGTTTAAGGATAAAGAAAAACTTCAGCTTAGCCTCCAGCACAAAGGCGGAGAAAGCGTAAAGGCGATTTCACTTTGGGTATATATAGATACAGCTCAAAATGTAAATGCCACACTACTGGCCTCTAAGAAGAGAGGGCCTTTGCTAGGACCAGCAAATGTGGCCATTGGTTCTTGGAGTAAAATAGCGATCAATGGCAGAGGAATTCCGAGTTCTAAAAAACTAGAATGGCAGCATTTCCCCAAAGACCAATGGCTCCATTTATATCTCGAATGCCCCCCTCTTGATGTAGACGATGAGCTTTTCCTGTTTGCCAATAACGAGAATGAAGGGTTTCTAAATGGAAAATTAGCTTCATTGAGATTGTTTTCACACTTTCTGGCAGGTGACGAATTAATGTGCGATATGAATAGCCTTGGGCATCTTCAATATGAGCTGAAATATGTGCCAGGCCCACGCTTTTGGCAACCAACCGAACCCGTTGTATTACTTGAGGGGAAGGCGGTGATACCCACCAACCGTCATGGAGCAGACGGTCGCTTGAATAAAGACAATAAGTTAAGTTGCGACCTTGTTGATTCAGATTTAATTACTTCTTATTCTAAGGCAGCCCTTGATAAATTATCAAAGGACCTTGAAATGCTAAAGCCCAATAACAATACAACTAAAATAGGCTTTGACTCATGGACCCAGCAGCCTTGGAATCCTTTTTTGCTGGAGTGGGATGTAGAGGTATACCCAATGAAAGATGGGGGAAATTTGGCTCCCGAAAACAGATCCTTTGAAGCAGATTTTATTACCCGAAACTACACGCTTGATAAAGAAGAACCAGAGTTGACACCTCTCAATACGAATGTCAATGGGGCTGTAGCAAGATATAGGGGAAGATCAATACTTACACCCCATGCAAAGAACGGTTTATTGAAAACCATTGAGGAATATTTTAATCACTTGAAAGTAGAAGATTGTTATCTGGTACATTCAACAATTACAGATGATGAAAAGTTGGGTTATAAAACAGAGTTAGACAAATGGTTTAAGGACAAACCCACTATTGAAGCCTGGTATGGCAGAAAGGATGACCATAGGGCTGCAATCAATAAATTGAACGACTGGTATCAGCAACGGAAAGTGTTTAAGGATGGAAAGATTGTAGATTTATCAACTTTAAACTTAAAACCATCAGAAGATTTTATCTCCGCCCTTATACAGTCGGCTTTGAAGATGGTAGGCATGAATTCACTTTCACAAGCGCTTAGTGGGTTTAACAATGCCATGCTCATGCACCATCAGACCCTACAGCTTCCTGTGGCAGATCCTTTAGGCTTTCCTGTATATCGAGAATTTACAGAGAAAGTAAGAAAAGCAATTGAAGGCAACAACAACCTTGCGCCTACACCGCTCTTCGATTTCTTACCTATTCGCTCAGGAAATATGAAAATACACCAGTTGCGTCTCATCGATAGTTTCGGACAAATAAAAGATCTGTCGGTGAGTAAGCTCATAAAATCGGAAACACTCAGTCACGAGGCTTTTCCTGATAGTATATGGCTGCCGCCTCGTTTTGTGCCACCTGTGCGTATCAACTTCCGATGGCTTTCGGGAATCAGCGACAAGCAGGAAATGAATACTCTTCCCAACAGCAGCCCCATCTGTGGATGGCTACTGGCCAATCACCTCGACAATAGTGTGATGGTTTACGATACACAAGGTTATGCTATCGGTAGTATTGGTGCCATTGACAAAAAAGTACTCTGGCAATCTGCCCCAGGCACCAATATAATTTATCAGATAGAAGATATCAGTAACCAGCACCTTCGGAAGGTAGTACAGAGGCTTGCCGATTCCAATGATGATTTTTTCAATGATTTCATTACCACCACTGATATTGCACTTGGGAATATGCACGCAGAGACAGACATCCATCATCAGGAAATAGCATTGCTTATGGGGCGGCCCATAGCCGTGGTAAGAGCCTCACTTGATTTACAGATCAAAGATGGTTTACCTGTTCACCATGGCAAAGATCAGTTTATAAAAGACCTGCTTCTGGAGACTAGGGAGACCAACGACTTTGAAAAAGTAAAAGTTCCTGTTCGATTGGGAGAGCGCCACAAGCTTAATGACGGACTGGTTGGCTATTGGCTCGAAGATGAATCGCATGCATTAACGGATCCCTTTTATTCAACAGGAATAGAAGAAGGCAAAGAAAAGGTGGTGCAGTCGTCCAATATTTTAGATATCGATGATCATGGCAAGACGACCCTACAACTAAGTCTCGACACCAAATCACCTACAATACTCACTATGCTGATCGACCCCAGAGGAGATATACATGCAACTACAGGTTTATTGCCGGTAAAAGCGATTCACATACCTCGTGCTATGTATGCTGAGGCATACCGAAACATCAATATCACTTTCCTTACAGCCCCAATACTCTCTGGAAAAGATCAGATGGCTTTGCCATTGCCTAAAGAGATGGGGTATGAGTGGTCTTGGCTTGCTAAAGAACGATTTAGTTGGGTAGAAATAGCCCAGACGGGTATTGTACGTAAAGACGACGCTCTTAAAAAATTTGAAGAAGCCCATGGTGTATGGGCGCATCTGCTGGAAAAGGGATGGCTCCTTGAGTTGGACGATAATCGAGCACAAGTGATTCCTACAGACCGGCGCAAAGAGCTCGTGCTGGACGAGCCATATAGTAAGATTGCAGACACTATAGAGCATTGGCTAGATGCGGGCCACGTCGTTCCCGCAGATACCAAGGCTGCTTTTAGCGGTAAACAGATCATCAGGGAAGGCTGGCTGAAGCTGAGTCCGTCCAAACCATAAATTTTAAACATCAAAAAAAATACTCATAAAAATATGAAAGACTTTAGAAAATCGTTCCCTATAGATTTTAGTTTGTATGATAAAGACACTCAAAATGTTCTTTATATAGAGGATAGTTCAGACCAACATCTCACACTGGCGATAGATAACTGCTCCACACGAAACATTGAGCTCCATCCATTAACAGGGAAAGTAAGCGAGACCAACTATCATTTTGCACTTTGTTTCAGAGAAGGCGCTCTTTCAAAAGAAAGTTTGCTGGTTGATGAAAAGAAGAAATATATACAGCTTGAAAATTCTTCATCGGATGGTTGGGAAATAACCCCACCCGCACGCAATGCCCAGGGTATGGATGTGGTTTACCTAAAGTGCAAGTCTGCAACGAAAACGATCCTACCCCCTAAGCCAATAGAGTCAAAAGATGTCAAGGATACATCTGGAAATCCAGGAGTTGTTAATCCACTTCCTGATTCATCACCGTCAAATGAAACCTATAAGCCGTTAATGATCAACTTTAAACATGTAGGTGCCGAAGCTCGTGGCGGGGCTAGAGGTACCCGCGTGATGCTACATAGCAAAAACATGAGCTATGCAGACAATATTGAGTTTGATAATTATAGAGAAATTCATTTGGGGATTATCAATCACCGCGGCAAGAAGAATATTCCATTGCAGTTGGGATTTGTAGGAGGTAATACCGTAGTGAATGATGGACAAGTAGAAACAAACTTGACACTGCGGATCATGAACATTGCTCCTTATGACCCAGCAAATCCAGGTAGTTCCGATATTCGTTTTAATCATGAGACCAAATTCAAGCTATCATTTCACTCAGGGCCTAACGAGGATCCATTTACATTGGTAGATTCCGTTGTTGATGCTGGGATTAGTATTCCAGCATCAAATGAGTTACAGGTTACCTCCCCTAATCAGGACCCAGTATGGGTGATATCACCAATTGGGCCAGAACTACTTCTTAAAAGCAAAGCAGACACGAATAAAAGTGATGACGATCACTCCTATGTTGATATTGAAATTAAGGGCATCAAAACATCTCACCAATGCGGTCAGACGCACCTGTATGTACACTATGAAAACATACCTGGCTATTGGGATGGGGTCTTTGTATGCGTTATAGAGAAGAGCCCTGTTAAAGTAGAATATGGTACAATGGAAGTGTACGGTGCCAGTTCTGGATTGAATACACAATTGAGCATTATTGGAGCGGGAGTAGGCCCTGTTATGGGTTTCTATGTGCCAGATATAGATAAGGTAACAAAAAAGGTGCTAGGGAAAGATGTATGGTTAAAAGTAGGTGCCTATGGTGGAAATAATGCTATAGAAAGTATAGACCAGAACCTGTTGATCTTATGGAGTACAAAAGGTAAACCCAACGACAAAAAGGAAATTGCCAGATTTACGATTCCCAATCAGGCAATCGGTACTCCTGCATTAACAACTGCCGGCAGGATACATTCCAATTCAAGCGATGGAGGAATATTCTTTTGTTCTAAGAAAGAGCTTGGTATAGGAACCGCAAGTTCATCTGATACTAAGCATATTGGTCTTTGGAATAAAGATTGGAATAATAAAAATGACAAGGACAATTCAATAGCCTGGGGACTTACAATGAACAACAAAGCAGATGTAACCATCCGAGGTAAGTTGGGTGTTGGGTTTCCCAAGACGCATGATCCGGCAGCAGTTATTGAAGCAGCGTCAAATAATAACATTCCCACACTACAGTTAAATAACGGTTATGGAAGTAGTGCTGGTATCGTTGAAACTAAAAACCAAATTACGTTTGCACATGAGGAAGCTCAACTCTATAGACATACCATAAAAACACGTCATAACAATTCAGAGATAGATGACAATGCCATAGACTTTTATGTATGGAATCATGGCAAAGATACAGATTCTACAATAGGCACTTTACATACCATGTCCCTTAATGGTGGTAAAGTGGGTATTGGCGGTATTACGGATCCAAAGGCAAGTTTGGATGTAAAAGGTAGTATTATTTGCGAGTTTCAGGGGGAAAACAATTATTCGCCAGGTTTAACAGTGAAGAACGGTAGAATCTGGAGTGATTTTGTTAATGGAGGATTATTGGTCGGACATGAACAGAAAGGCTTTTTTGGAATGGCAGGAACCAATGGTGTTGGGATATGGAATGAAAAAGGATGGGGCTTGACAGTAGATGCAGAACAAAATGCAACTGTATGGGGAAAACTTTTTATAAAAAAAGTTGACCTAAAAACTCCTCATAGTAAAGAAGACCCTTATCTAGTACATGATAAAGATGGAGAATTAAAGTATTTTGATCCTTCCGACCAGCGCCTCAAACAAAACATCTCTACACTCCCCAATGCCATACAAGCCATACAAGCACTGCGTGGTGTAAGCTATGAGTGGAATGAAGAAGGGCTAAAACAAAAAACCAAAGATGTGGAGCATGACTATCGTGCAGCTTCCAATACCCCTGAAGACAATGCAAAGGTATGGGGTGAACAAAAACAACGCATCCGCAAGGAAAACAGTCGCACATTCAAAGGCTTCATTGCACAGGAAGTAGAAGCTATATTCCCAGAATGGGTGAAAGAAAATGAAGATGGCTACAAAACCATAAACATGGACGAGCTCGCCCCCGTGATGGTGGAAGCCATTAAAGAACAGCAGCAACAGATCAACAGTTTGCAGGAACAACTGAAAATGTTGATGAAGGAAGTGGCAGAGATGAAAAGCAAAAGCATGGCTTAGATTTGTTGAAGCAATAGAAAATCAAACGGTGATAAACAGAGTGGTTATGCTTTGTCGCTATAAAAATATAAAGTAATATAATAGAATAAATCTGCGAATAACATGGGGAAACTTATAGCATATCATAAAGCAACGATGGAGGAGGCGATAGTCTATTGGGATAATGAAATGTATAAACTGAAGGAAAATGATGGACATGAGACCATGGCTACAGAAAAAAATCTTGCAGATTTAACTATTAAGGAGTATTACGATTTTATTTTTAATCAGGCGTTTGGTACTCTTTATAATAAAGATGTGGATACCGGTTATAATCAAGCAAATAGTGATTACGAGTTTATTTACTTTGGAAGAATTTTAGATGAAAAGAAGACCTTTAGTCTAAACGCATTAATCGCAAAAATAACTGAAGAAGAGGGGAAGTATTATTATTTAATGGAAATACAGCTAGAGAAAAAATTCAACTTTGATAATACGGATGAAGATGTGACTATTCAATTAAAGTTAAATAGGGTAGCGATGAATTTTTGGAATCATATTACTCCTTCTAAAAATGCAAATACTGGTGATGATGATAATAATGACGATGCAAAGCTGGAAGCAAATGCAACACTATACGAATTGTCATTTAATGCACCTATTAGAATTCGTAAAAGTGGCGTTCGGATTACCAATAAATATTTCATAATTATTCGTGAGGGAGATGCCACATCACTATTTACTGATACAAATGAGGTAACAAAAAATTATTTATTGAGGCAGAGTACACCAACAATGCCAAATTCATTTCTTAAATATCCGCAAGCAAAACTTGAGGAAAAGAGAGAAGCCCAATATGAAAGTGAAAATATTGTTTATGGAAAAACTATAAAAGAAAAATGGTCTAACGCACCTGAAGAAAAGGGAGAAAAAGCAGAGCAATGGAAAATAATTTGGGAAAAAAATCCTGATAAGTCTATAACGTTTGACGAAATAAAGGAAACAGTTATTAAAGCAATGCATAGGATACCCAAAGGTAAATACTGTTACTATATATGGACCGCAGATAAAATTAAGGGTTTTTTATCTACTGTTCATGTTGGTAAAAGTGGAGGCGGTAGCGGTTATGCCATGCGGGCGGACGATCCGCTGGAAATAGATTATCGTTGGAAAATAGTCCAATCTGGTGATGATGTTTCATATTTAATTGCTAAACTATGGAGCTATCAAATGAAATTAGATCACGAAAAGGTCAATATAGATCCAAATTTTCATCCGGTAAACTGGCCTATTTTAAATAGACAAAACAATAGCAAGGCTTGTTTCATTGAGTATTATAAAAAATTTAAAACCACTGATGAAATAGCTACTGCAAAGGAGGGCCGTAAGGTTCTAACTAAAAAGAATAAACCTATCGATACAATGCCTAATGTTCCTAAAATCAGTCATAGTTACCAATCATCTGATTTGTCAAAAAATGTGAAAGTGGATGGAAAAGAAGGGACTGTATATGAAACATTTAAGATCAAGCCTAGGAACCTACGCCTATGGCAAAAGGGAGATGATGGCGATGGAATTGCCCATGTGATCAATACCCAAGAATTGAAGGAACGCGACGATGCTGGCACTGTGATGGGAAGGGCTTTTCGCAACTTTGGCTTCCCTGAACCTACAGTTAGTCATATGTCCGCTACCCATTTTGCTAAAGGTATCATAGAAGGCATTAGGGTGAATGAGAAAAATAAGAATTTCGCAATAAAGAAGGACTCGGTAATCGAAGAGCAATGGAAATTAGACTTTGCAGGTGAGCCTATCCTCAAAACCGATCAGGAATGGTGCCATTTATTTGGTCATGGCGATGGAGGGCCTGAAGTATTACTTAACTTTGTATCGGGAAGTAAGCATTGCAATACAGAGCAGTTAGCTATTGAAGTAGGACAACGTAGGGTTATTCATAATAAAGATATAAATGATAGTATAAGAAAGAATTTTAAAGCTAAAATAACAGCTTATCTTATGCCCAATAGTGGTTTAATTTCAAGTAAGGAATATAGTAAGAATGAATTACAAGCGCTGTTGTTCTCTGGCAGTGAGGCCAGCACGAACCTATTCAGAGATTTTTTTAATGATACCTTGCCTCCTTCTAACTTTCTTTGTACAAGCTATTTTCAAAAGGGGAGCATAGATACAAATAAATGGAAATTAAAAAATGATTGTATTATAAACCTGAATGCGTTAGTAAAAGAAAATAAAACATCTGTTTATAAAGCAGAGATAGTTAGTTTTAAGAATAATTTTCTCAACCATTTTTATGTCTATAAGCCACTTGGGCGCTGGATTCGTTACAAAATATTTTATAATTCAGAACTGATATTCGATCATCTTTTCGATGCACAGAGCCAGAGCTTTAGCCTACATGAAGCGCAACTGCTAGACTTTACAGTGGAGTATTGCATGTACAATGCCCTTAAAAATAAGGTAAATATATTTGATGATAAAGATGTCGATTGTGCCGATGCCATGAGTTATTATTATAAATTATTGATAGGCCGTATGCGTGGCTTGGAATATCTGAACAGTAAAGAGATAGTGAAGGATGTTCGTAACTTAATGAAAGCCACAAAGAATCTCGGAAATAAATTGGAAGATTTACAGAATCAAGATAAGACTTACGAAGAAGTATTTGATGTCCAATTTTTAAAGAAAATGGATAATATAGGTAAACAATTTAATGAATCTACAAATAAAGACCTCAAAGATCAAGCAAATGTGCTAGTATCATTTGATAATTTTTTTAAAGAGAATGGAAAAAGAAAATTAAGTGAAAAACTTTTTAAGTTTTCTGAACAAGGTGACAATAAAAAACCAAAACTAGAAAAAGATGTTTCCGTAGCAGAGGCAATAAATAAACTTAAAGATCAAATGCAAACAACCAAATGACTTTATCAGAATTAGAAGATATTATAAAAAAAGGAACCCTTGTCCTTTCAAAAGAGTATTTGGCTACTGGTGCATTATCAAGCATAAGTCGCTTTTTATTGTTAAATAATTCATCTTTGTCCTTATCAAATATTGAGCCTATAGATGAGAAGCATTTACTCTTTAATAAAGCTGATTATTTCCTTGGAGAAAGAGATCAAAAAATACAGGCTTTGTTCTTTGAACACGAAAATGAGGTTCATTGTATAATCGAAACAGAGTTAGAGTCCTGGGCCTTTTATCGGTTTTATCACGAGCTTCCGGAATATACTGATTATGCACAACCAACAAAAGGCAACCAACCTTCGTTCTTTAACCATCTGCCATTAGGAGCAAAAACAACAATCCTGTTTTCAACCTACGACTTTACGGCAGACAAAGAAAACAAACCCATAGATCAGCTTAAACTGATCAATGCCCAGTCGAAAGTTAGTAAACTACATTTGGGTTTGAATTTCTTCTCATCTGTTGATTTAAACAAGTGCGATTTTCTACAAGCGGCAGGGAAACTATTAAACTTAAATAGTACCAATGCTTTTCATGGATATTTGGAAGGACGAGAAGGACGACAAAAAATTCGTTTGGAGATTTCACTCTTAGACCAATCCAACAAACTGGACAGAAATAGAACGATCAAGCTAAGCAAAGGTAAATCGATCGATCTTGGACCATTTATAGTATATCTGAACCAAGTTGAGTTTTATACAAGCAAGTCTTTGTACGATGTCAATGTTGGCTCTGGAGTTACTTTCATAGGCGGATTTTCATTTGAAAAAACGGAGGGACATCCTTTTCTAGCTCAGCTACCTTTAAATGATATTGCGATCGACTGGCCTGTGGGTAGTCAATCGCTCACCATAAGGAATCATAAGCCAATCAAATTAAAAAATATTTATGAGGCATTCTGTTTGTTAGTAAAGGATGCCCCAAACACTGAATCAGCTCCCTTCCCGATCCAAAAGGATAACAACTTCTGGGATCAACTCATGCTCCAAGAATTGGCAATAGGGTTGGACTTTTCAGGCCAACCACCTAACATAACAACAGCTTCATTGGCCATAGGGGTAGAAAATATTGATATCGAAATTGTCAAAGGATTAGAATTGAGCGAAGCTTGTATACGGTTGGAATTAAGCACCAATGTTTCAGTTCCACCTTATGTCATTCTCACTAGCATCTGGGAAATTGGAGATGGGAAAATACTCCTTTCGGCTTCCTACCCTGATTATTTATTTAGAGGGGAACTTATACAGGGCACTTCTATACAATTGCATGAGCTCTTAAAACCTTATTTCCCAGATCATGGGCTGCCCGTATTGGAAATCCTGGAATTGGAAGTAATGCTTGATATACCTAATAGTCATTACATATTTGAGATAGACATCCATAGCGATTGGGACATTTTAAATAACTGTTCTGCCAAAGAAGAAAGCAAAAGCCTGATCATTGAAGATCTGAGAATAGCACTGGAGAAAGAACAGGACTTTACTTATGTCTCCTTAGACAGTACGCTAAATATTGCAGGCATAGATGTATACCTCAGCGCCAGCAATGCCAACAGTGCAGGTGCAGGCTGGGATTTTACAGGACGTACAGGCTACGGAGAGGCAATTCCTATTGGAGAAATCATAAAAGATATTGCAGCTAAATTCAGCACAGATGCAGTAGTGCCAAAAGCATTGGAAAGCCTTGTTATAGAAAATGTCTTTTCTCAGTTCAATACCCTTACGAAGAATTTTAAGTTTGAATGTGCTGCTTTTTTTGATATCGGAGACGAAGGAGGTGCCGCGATTGTACTGACAATTGCAGTCACCAAAAAGATAGATGGAACGTACCAGCAGCATTTTGAAGGCCACATGACAGTGGGAGAGCTGCAGTTTTCGCTTATCTTTGATACAGATAAAGAGAGCACCAACTTCCTCGCTTCTTACCATGGCAATGCCTCAATAGACATCAAGCAGCTTGTTGGAGACATATATCCACAATTTGAAACTTCCATACCGGAAGGGATAAAAATAAGCCTGCGTGATGCATTATTCCTGTATCATAAAGCTCAGGCAGCTCCTGACGGAACTGAAGCAAAAGCGAAACTTTTGTTTAGCCTCAATATCGATAGCGGTATCAATCTTTCCAACCTGCCACTTGTCGGTAAGTTGTTACCTAAAGACCAATTGCTCAGTCTCAATTTACAACTACAGGCTTTCGATCATTTAAATAAGTTTACAATCGGAGACAATGGAGAGATCAGCAAAATACATCAGGCTTTTCCTGGGGAACTTATAAACTTCCCACCGGATACTGCGACAAGCGATTTTCTTTTGGTTACAAACCTGCAGATCTCAGGTAAAAGCATACCATTACCAATGCCATTTGAGCCAATAGCATCAACCCCTGTTACAGATAGCAAGGGACAAACAACCTATACAAATCCTGTTCGTGCAACACAGACAGACACCACTACCCAATGGTTTCCCGTTCAGCAGTCATTGGGGCCGGTACATTTCAACCGTATTGGGATCGGTTTTGCTCATAGCAAATTAAAATTTGCCCTCGATGCAAGCTTACAAATGGGTGGCCTCACCATTGCTTTAAGTGGTTTGTCGGTTTCCTCTTCTTTAGATAGTTTCAAGCCAAAGTTTGATCTCAAAGGGCTTGGGATCGATTTTAAAAATGATGAAGTAGAAATAGGGGCAGCCTTTTTGCGTGAGCATGTAGGTAAGGCAAGTCCCGAGGGGTACGATGAGTACAGTGGCTTTGCCGTTGTGAAGTTTGAGGGGATCTCCATTTCTGCTTTTGGTGCTTATGCTTATGTAAATAATGCACCTTCGTTATTCATTTATGCCAGTCTGGATGAACCGCTCGGTGGACCGGCCTTTTTCTTTGTAACGGGGATCAGTGCTGGTTTTGGTTACAATAGAGCCTTGCGAGTACCTACGCTAAACCAGATCATGGGCTTTCCCTTGGTGGCTGATGCAATCAATGCGTCGTCCTCTTCTGCAATTACGGATAAAAACTCGCTGACTCAGAAACTACAAAGTTTACAGCAGTATATTGTCCCTTCTGCAGGTCAGATGTTCTTTGCCATTGGCCTTCGTTTTACTTCCTTCAAACTTATAGACAGTTCACTCTTTCTGGCAGCGTCATTTGGCAATCGCTTTGAACTAAATCTATTGGGGATTTCATCGCTTGTAGTACCTGCTATCGCTGATGAAAGTACCAATGAGGATGGAACCATACCCACACGCCTGGCAGTGGTAGAACTGTTATTGAAAGGGTCATTGATACCCGCAGAAGGTTTTGTGGGTTTGCAGGGCGTACTTTCTGCCAATTCCTATATTCTGTCAAAGAACTGCCACCTGAGCGGAGGTTTTGCTTTTTATGCATGGTTCAATGGCGACCATAGTGGCGATTTTGTCACTACCATTGGAGGTTATCACCCACACTTCAAGGTACCGGCTCATTACCCCAAAGTTCCACGCGTGGGCTTTAACTGGAAAGTGGATGAGGCAGGCACCATGCTTATCAAAGGTGACATGTACTTTGCTTTATGTGCTCATGCGCTAATGGCTGGCGGGCATCTGGAAGCGACTTTCCAAAGTGGTGCACTTAAGGCTTGGTTTAAGATAGGGGCAGATTTTCTGGTAGCATGGCAACCCTACCATTATGAAGCCTCCATGTATGTTGATATCGGTTGTTCCTACACCTTCCAGTGTTTTGGCACACAACACATCACCATAGATGTGGGTGCTGATGTCAACATTTGGGGGCCTGAGTTTGGAGGGCATGCGGTGGTACACCTTTGGATCTTCTCGATCAACGTGGACTTTGGCAAACAGAGTAGCGCTGAGTCAAAGGCAATCGATTGGAGCAAATTCAAAGCCTCTTTCTTGCCTAAAGAAGATAACCTTTGCAATATTACTGTCAGCAAAGGTCTCGTGAGTAAAGGTGCAGATAAGGATCATTTGGGAATCATTAATCCAAAAGAATTGTGTATTACTACCGATGCATTTATTCCTTCCAAAAAGGTAGAAGGAGTTGTTGACATAGACGGGGTATGGAATACCGATTTTGGTATTGCCTCTATGGATCTTTCCGATAAGAACTTACTATGTTCACAAACCTTTACAATAAAGACAAGTGGTGAGTCCGTGCGAGATGCAAAGAAATATTTTAAGTTTACTGCGCTCACCAAAAGGATTCCTGCGGGCTTATGGGGTACGAGTCTTAAACCAGAGGTAAATGATGCTCAGTTTATAGAGAATGCCTTTTCTGGTTTAAAGATAGAACCCAAGGGTGATTCCCTGCCAGGAGTGAGCTTTATCGTCGATCGAGATTTTGTACAATTTGATACAAAGACAATAGCAAAGGCGATTGTATGGGAAAATGATGTTGTCGTTTCTTTAGATGCAAAGAAAAATCTGAAGAATAGCATCATGAATGATCTCGGAAATAAAAATTCAGAAAGAGATGTATTACTAAAATCATTAGGAATCGATTATACTATAGATCTTCCCGTTCCCCTGGCGGAAGTGTTGAGCTAGAATAATACTGGGAAGAAATATAAATCGGATAAAAGACTTGATCATGAGTACAGAGTTAAAACCTACAAAAATAAAATTTACAGAGTATCACAAACCAGCCTTGCCAGATGGAGAGTATGAAATAACGATTACTCAGAATCTGAGTAAAATAATATTTGAGCTGGCACCTGAGCATTTTAAAAATAGCAAGTTACCTCAAGACATAATAAATAAACTTGTAAAGTTTAATAAAAAGTTTGATACAGAAGAGGAATTCATCAATGGATTAAGAACTGACGTAAAGCTGACGGACACAGAAATTCATACCTACAAAGTATTAATATATAGCTGTTTGCCAACGTCTGAGTTGATAAGTCCAAAGGTTACAAAAACATTTTATGTAGCGGGCGAACGCTTTCAGATTACTCCTAAAGAGATTGCATCTGTTTTTCCTCCTGCAAGTAGTTTGGGAGATCATTCCAATGTATTTCCCCATATCATGATCAATCGATCTACACTGCCATGGGAGCGTAAAATTTCTACAGAAGAGAGTGATAAAGATATTTCTTGGCTGGGCTTGATCGTGATTCATGACGATGAAAAAGTGGAAATTGAAGTTATGAAGTTAGGTCAGGTAATGGATCTTCTGAATGTATCTAAACTTGAGCCTGGACAATCAGCAGAAGATAAAGTACAAGTTTTGAAAATAAAAAATGATATACTTGAGCCGTTACTTCCAAAAAAAGATCACTTACGCTATTTAACACATGTGCGACAGGGAGTCGATGATGCGGGGAAGTTAGTTGGTGCTGAAATGGCAGTGATCATAGCTAACAGACTTCCTAAAAAAGGAGGAACAAGTACGGTGTATCTCGTATCATTTGAAAATAGATTTAATAAGAATGGATTTGTTTTTCAAAAAGATAAGGACGATAATGTATGTCTTGTACAACTGCATAGTTGGTCGTTTACATGTGAATCTGATGCGAAGGGAGACTTTGCAGCGCTTCTTAATAAATTAGACATAAGCCCTTCTGCGTTGCGTAAAACAGATATAAAAGACGCTAATGTAGACAAGTATTTGCAGATGGGCTTTTATCCTCTCCCTCATAAATTGCGGGAAGGGTACCAGACGGTGTCGTGGTATCATGGGCCTTTAGGTACAGGTGATGTAACCTTCGATGCATATCAACGAGTGTCTACTTCGGGTAGCTTATTAAATTATTATGAAGACAACGGAATGATCGATGTTTCTTATGCCGCAGCCTGGGAGTTGGGACGTTTATTAGCATTACAAAATACAAACTTTTCGACAGAGCTATACAAATGGAAGCAGCAATATAAAAAGACTAGTTATAAAGCAAAGCAATCTTCAAAAAACGCTCATCTGCCATGGGCGAATCTTGATAACACAGCTGCTCCCTTGCCAACCTCTGTGAGCGACTGGCTATTTGGCCTAAAC
>CAMFLX010000064.1 GCA_945957555.1 uncultured Cytophagales bacterium | reverse complement strand
AATCAATACATTGAATGATTCCGGAATATTTGGTTTTGGCATATTTTCACCTTTAACGATTGATTCGTAAGCTTTAGCCCTACCAATCACGTCATCGGATTTCACTGTCAATAATTCTTGAAGGACATGTGAAGCACCAAATGCCTCAATAGCCCAAACCTCCATTTCGCCAAAACGCTGACCACCGAACTGAGCTTTACCACCCAGAGGCTGTTGTGTGATAAGAGAGTACGGTCCAATTGAACGCGCGTGCATCTTATCGTCAACTAAGTGCCCCAATTTCAACATGTAGATAACACCTACAGTAACCTTTTGCTCGAATTGCAAACCAGTCAAACCATCGAAAAGAGGTGTTCTACCAAATTTAGGAAGCCCTGCTTCATTCAACTCAGCATCAACTTGCTCAATAGTAGCACCGTCAAATATTGGAGTTGCATATTTTCTGCCCATTTTCAGACCAGCCCAACCCAATACTGTTTCATACAACTGACCGATGTTCATCCTCGAAGGTACACCTAGTGGGTTAAGAACGATATCCACAGGACTTCCATCCGATAAGAATGGCATATCTTCCTGACGAACAATTTTAGCAACCACACCTTTGTTACCGTGACGCCCGGCCATCTTATCCCCTACCTTAAGTTTACGCTTTTTAGCAATGTAAACTTTAGCAAGTTGTAGAATACCGTTTGGTAATTCATCACCTACCTCTAGGGTAAATCTTTCTCTTTTAAATCTTGCAGAAATTTCATTACGCTTGTTAATGTAATTCTTCACAAGATCCATGATCAATTTATTAGCCGAATCATCACTTGTTGCATTTTCCAATATCAGATCAGCTACCAAATTTACCTCTTCTGGTACGTTATAATTGCTCTCATCCCTATAAACGTTCTTATCTGGGAAAAGTGCTTCGGTAATATTTTTCCTTGAGAATTTAACACCTTTTGCCAAGATCTCATCGCCAAATTTATGTTTGATTCCCTGACAATTTTTACCGTCTAGGAGCTGCACAAGTTTACCGATCATCATGTTCCTAAGATCCGTTAAATCTTTAGAGTAGTTCTTCTTCAAAGACTCTACTTGAGCCTTGGACTTACCTCTTAACTCCTTATCTCTCTTAGGTCTTGAAAACAATTTAGTATCAATGACAGTACCTTTCAATGAAGGTGGTGCTTTCATAGAAGCATCCTTAACATCTCCTGCTTTGTCACCAAAGATCGCCCTCAACAATTTCTCCTCTGGTGTAGGATCTGATTCTCCCTTTGGAGTAATTTTACCAATAAGAATATCACCTTCCTTAACCTCTGCCCCAACTCTAATGATACCGTTTTCATCTAAGTTTTTCACGGCTTCCTCACTCACGTTTGGAATCTCAGAAGTTAATTCTTCCTCACCTCTTTTTGTATCTCTAACTTCAAGTTCAAATTCTTCAATGTGAATTGACGTAAATACATCCTCACGAACCACTTTCTCCGAAATTACAATCGCATCCTCGAAGTTGTAACCTTGCCAAGGCATGAATGCCACAAGCATGTTTCGACCTAATGCAAGTTCTCCCTTGTCGGTAGCGTAACCATCACATAAGGGTTGATTCTTCTCAACTCTTTGACCTTTTAAAACTATTGGTCTCAAATTAATACAGGTATCCTGATTTGTTCTTCTGAATTTAACCAAATTATACACCTTAGATTCTGGCTCAAAACTTGCAAATTTCTGCTCATCTGATAAATCATATTTAACGATGATTTTGCTGGCATCTGAGTACTCAATTACTCCATCACCTTCAGCTACTACAAGTGCTCTTGAATCTAAAGCAACGCGCTTCTCCAAACCTGTACCAACGATTGGAGCCTGCGGCCTCAACAATGGTACAGCTTGACGCTGCATGTTAGAACCCATCAATGCACGGTTGGCATCATCATGCTCCAAGAAAGGGATCAACGAGGCAGCCACTGAAACGATCTGATTCGGCGCAACGTCTATCAATTGTATTTTTGAAGGCTCTTCAACAGGGAAATCACCTTCAAACCTAACTTTTATCTTGTCATCAGTAATGTTACCATCCTCGTCAATAGTAGCATTTGCCTGAGCTATATGTTTACCATCTTCTTCCTCAGCAGTTAAGTAAATGATATCCTTAACTTTACCATTTTCAACTTGTCTGTATGGTGTTTCAATGAAACCCATTCCATTTACTTTAGCATGAACACAAAGAGAAGAAATCAATCCGATGTTTGGACCTTCTGGTGTTTCAATAGTACAAAGACGACCATAGTGTGTATAGTGAACGTCACGAACCTCAAAACCAGCTCTTTCTCTAGAAAGACCACCAGGACCTAAAGCAGACATACGTCTCTTGTGCGTAATTTCAGCAAGAGGGTTCGTCTGATCCATGAACTGCGAAAGTTGGTTAGTACCAAAGAATGAATTAATTACAGAGGATAAAGTCCTTGCGTTGATCAAATCAACAGGCTTAAAGTCTTCATTATCTCTTACGTTCATTCTTTCTTTGATCGTTCTAGCCATACGTGCTAAACCTACACCGAATTGACCAAATAACTGTTCTCCAACAGTCCTTACACGACGATTACTCAAGTGGTCAATATCATCAATCACTGCTCTTGAATTGATCAAGCCAATCAAGTATTTCACAATGGAAATGATATCGTCTTTAGTAAGCACGCGAGTTTCAAAACCAATGTTCAATTCGAGTTTTTTGTTGATTCTATAACGACCAACCTCACCTAAATCATAACGTTTGTCACTAAAGAACAAGCTCTGGATGATATCTCTTGCAGTTTGTTCATCTGGCGCATCCGTATTTCTTAACTGACGATAGATTTGCTCTACCGCTTCAGATTCAGAGTTTGAGTTATCCTTTTGCAATGTATTGTAAATGATCGCATAATCATTTACGTTAATATCTTCTCTATGAAGAATAATAGTTTTCTGTGAAGAATTTAAAATCACATCAATATCCTCTTCATTTATAATGGAATCCCTTTCCAAAAGAATTTCATTTCTATCAATTGAAACTACTTCCCCTGTATCTTCATCCACAAAGTCTTCTGTCCAAGTACGCAGAACTCTTGCTGCCAATCTTCTTCCAACAAGTTTCTTAAGATTTGGCTTAGTAGCTTCTACTTCCTCAGAAAGACCGAATATTTCTAAAATTTGTTTGTCTGTTCCAAATCCAATAGCACGTAACAATGTAGTAACAGGGAATTTTTTCTTCCTGTCGATGTAAGCATACATCACATTGTTAACGTCTGTTGCAAACTCTATCCATGACCCCTTAAATGGAATAATTCTTGCCGAATAAAGTTTGGTCCCATTAGTATGTTTACTCATCGCAAAAAACACACCTGGTGACCTATGCAACTGTGATACAATAACTCTTTCCGCGCCATTAATGATAAAAGATCCCTTCTCTGTCATGTAAGGAATGTTACCCAAGAACACTTCCTGTTCGATGGTTTCAAAATCCTCATTATCCTCATCATTACAAGACAGTTTAAGCTTGGCTTTGAGTGGTACGGAATAGGTCAATCCTCTATCGATACACTCATCAACAGAGTATTTAGGGGGATCAATATGGTAATCAACGAAATCTAATACGAAGTTTTCCCTTGAATCACTAATAGGGAAATTTTCTTTAAAAACATTGAAAAGACCCTCGTTGGTTCTTTTCTCAGCAGCCGTATCCAATTGGAAAAAGTCCTTGAATGACTTAACTTGTAAGTCAAGAAAATCAGGATAATCAATTACTGGCTTTATGGATGCGAACGATTTTCTTACCGTTGAGTTATTGTTTGCCAATTTTGTAAATGTTTAGTTAAAATTAATAAACCTGTCATTACAAACAGGTATAGACCTGACTATAAGCCAGGTCTATTAAGCTATTGATACTGTAAGAAATTACTTAACTTCTACTTCAGCACCAGCTTCTTCAAGCTGCTTCTTAAGAGATTCAGCTTCGTCTTTAGCAACACCTTCCTTCACAGGTTTTGGAGCGCCATCAACTAAATCTTTAGCTTCTTTCAAACCTAAACCAGTCAAGTCTTTAACCAACTTCACAACTGCTAATTTTTGAGGACCACCGCTTTTCAAGATTACATCAAAAGATGTTTTCTCAGCAGCAGCAGGAGCAGCACCACCACCATTAGGAGCGGCAACAGCAACTGCAGCAGCAGCTGGTTCGATACCATATTCATCCTTAAGGATTGTTGCAAGTTCGTTTACTTCTTTAACTGTAAGATTTACTAACTGTTCAGCAAAAGCTTTTAAATCTGCCATTTCTATGTTATTTAAATATTTAAATACTAAATTGAATTTTATTTTTTTGATTATTATCCTCTATCCTGTAGAGTTTTAACAAGACCTGCAAGTTTGTTTTCTCCACTCTTAAGTGCAGAAACAACATTTTTAGCAGGAGATTGCAATAGACCGATGATTTCACCGATAAGTTCATTTTTAGATTTGATTCTGGACAATTCATCCAAACTCTCTTTTCCTATAAACAAACTTTTTGCGATAGAAGCACCTTTCAACACTGGCTTATCTATACCTTTTTGATGAAACTCTTTCAACAATTGAGCAGGGGCCTTACCTGATTCGTTGGTAAACAATATACCAGAAAATCCTTTAAGTACGCCACCAGTACTGAATCCAGAGAAGTCTCCTTCTACTGTTTCTAATGCTTTCTTAATTAATGAGTTTTTTACAACACGGTATTCAATACCTTTCGAGAAACACAATTTTCTAAAAGCGTTAACTTGCTCCACAGTCATACCACTGGCATCAGTAACGTAAAAGAAATCATGCGAATTGAATTTGCCTTTAAGCTCTTCTATAATTACAGATTTTTCTTCTTTTGTCATAATCTTATATACCAGAAACTGTAGCTTTGTCAACGATTACTCCCGCACTCATAGTGCTAGAGATATGTATACTCTTGAAATATGTACCTTTTGCGGAAGATGGTTTTAATTTCGCAATAGTTTGGATCATTTCAGCAGCGTTCTCTGCCAATTTCTCAGGAGAGAATGACGCCTTACCAATACTTGCATGTATAATACCAGTCTTATCTACTTTGAAATCTATTTTACCTGCCTTAACCTCTTTAACAGCCTTAGCTACATCTAGTGTAACTGTACCTGCCTTAGGGTTTGGCATTAGATTTCTTGGACCTAATATTTTACCTAATTTACCAACTTTAGCCATTACTGTAGGCATAGTGATGATAACATCGATGTCTACCCAACCGCCTTCTATTTTAGCGATATAGTCATCAAGACCTACATAGTCAGCACCTGCATCTTTAGCATCTTGTTCCTTGTCAGGGGTGCAAAGCACCAATACTTTAAGAGTTTTGCCGGTACCGTGTGGCAATGTTACCACGCCACGAACCATTTGGTCTGATTTTTTTGGATCAACACCTAGACGCACATCAATATCCACAGAAGCATCAAACTTTGTGAAAGTAATTTCTTTCACAACTTTACTAGCATCTAACAAAGAATACTCTTTGTTAAGATCGTGCTTAGATGCCGTAGCTTTTTGATTTTTTGTCAATTTTGCCATTTTTTAACTTAGTTTGCCCATGGAGGCGTTCCTGTTACGGTTATACCCATACTTCTTGCAGTACCTGCTACCATTGTCATAGCAGATTCTAATTTGAAACAATTCAAATCTGGCATTTTAATTTCTGCAATAGCCTTAACTTGTTCCCAAGTTACAGAACCAACTTTGTTTCTGTTTGGCTCAGCAGAACCGCTTTGCTTTTTAATTGCTTCAAGAAGAAGAATTGGAGCTGGAGGAGTTTTGATGACGAAATCAAATGACTTGTCAGTATAATACGTGATCAAAACTGGTAAAACTTTTCCCATCTGATCTTGAGTTCTAGCATTAAATTGCTTACAGAACTCCATGATGTTCAGACCTTTAGAACCCAATGCAGGACCTATTGGTGGGGAAGGATTTGCCGAACCTCCTTTAACCTGCAACTTAAGATACCCAGTAATCTCCTTTGCCATCTTGTTACAGTTGTTTTTCTACTTGAACATAATTTAACTCTACAGGAGTACTCCTGCCGAAGATCTTAACCGTAACGTTAAGTTTCTTCTTTTCTTCGAAAACTTCCTCAATAGTACCTGTAAAACCATTGAAAGGGCCATCGACCACCTTCACTTGTTCTCCAACTATATATGGAGTCTCCATTTTGAGCGCAAACTCGTTGCTCTCTTCTACGGAACCAAGTATTCTATTAATTTCAGACTGCCTCAAAGGCGTTGGAATTTTTGAAGCGCCAGTGGATTTTTCACCAAGGAAGCCTAGCACTCCAGGAATACTTGTAATGGTGTGCAGCACTTCACCGTGGTCTATATCCGCAGATACAATCACATAACCAGGAAGTGTAGTACGCTCACGCACCTTCTTTTTACCGTTTCTTATTTGATATACCTTTTCAACAGGTATCAAGATCTGTGGAACAAAGTCACTGAGCTTTTGTCTCACTATCTCATTTTCAAGATAGTTTTTGACTTTCTTCTCCTGACCACTAACTGCCTTAATGACGTACCATCTTAGCTCACCCATTATTAAATAATTAAATTAATGCTTTAATAATTTCCCTCAATAAAAAATTGAGGCCAAAATCTGATACCGCTATGGCAAGAGATAAAACCAAACATGCAATAACTACGACGTTAGTGCTAGAAAGCAGTTCCGTCCAAGTAGGCCATGTAACCTTGTCTTTAACCTCAGTGTAAGACTCTTTGAAGAAGTTTATGAATGCTGACATCTCAAATCTTTTATGCACGGGTGGCAGGCATCGAACCCACAACCTTCGGTTTTGGAGACCGCGACTCTACCAATTGAGCTACACCCGTGTATGTGTTATTTACTAGCCTCTTTTAAAAGGACTGCAAATGTATGATAAAAATATTAATAATACAAAAAAAATCCTGAGAATAAAATCTCAGGATTTTTTATATTTCTAATGAATTACTTCACTATTTCAGTTACCTGACCTGCACCTACAGTTCTACCTCCCTCACGGATTGCAAAACGTAGACCTTTCTCCATAGCAACCTCAGCGATCAACTTAACAGTGATTGTGATGTTATCACCAGGCATAACCATTTCTACTCCTTCTGGAAGAACGATTTCACCTGTTACGTCAGTTGTACGGAAATAGAATTGAGGTCTGTATTTGTTGAAGAACGGAGTGTGACGACCACCTTCTTCTTTAGAAAGTACGTATACCTCAGCTTTGAATTCAGTGTGTGGTTTTACTGAACCTGGCTTGCAGATAACCATTCCACGACGGATAGCTTCTTTCTCAATACCACGTAACAAAAGACCAACGTTATCACCAGCTTCACCTCTATCAAGAAGTTTACGGAACATCTCAACACCTGTACAGGTAGACTTCAAGCCTTCAGCACCCATACCGATGATATCCAATGCATCACCTACGTTAACAACACCTCTTTCGATACGACCAGTTGCCACAGTACCACGACCAGTGATCGAGAATACGTCTTCAACAGGCATCAAGAAAGGAAGATCAACAAGACGAGCAGGGATAGGGATATAGTTATCAACCGCATCCATCAATTCCATGATCTTGTCAACCCAAGCAGCATCGCCATTCAAGCCACCAAGTGCTGAACCACGAATAACTGGAATATCATCACCTGGGAATTGATAGAAAGACAACAATTCTCTGATTTCCATCTCAACAAGGTCTAACAACTCTGGATCGTCAACCAAGTCAACTTTGTTCATGAATACTACAAGAGCAGGTACACCTACTTGACGAGCAAGAAGGATGTGCTCACGAGTTTGCGGCATTGGACCGTCAGTAGAAGCAACCACTAGGATAGCACCATCCATCTGAGCAGCACCAGTAACCATGTTTTTTACGTAGTCAGCGTGACCTGGACAGTCAACGTGAGCGTAGTGTCTTTTTTCAGTTTGGTATTCAACGTGTGCAGTGTTGATAGTAATACCTCTTTCTTTTTCTTCTGGAGCGTTGTCAATAGAAGAGAAATCTCTTTTTTCAGCAAGACCCTTGTTAGCCAATACTGTTGTTATTGCAGCAGTCAAAGTAGTCTTACCGTGATCCACGTGACCGATAGTACCCACGTTAACGTGAGGTTTCGATCTGTCAAAGGTTTCTTTAGCCATATTAAATAAAATTCAAAATAAAGTTTTACAAAAACAAAAAAAAGGAACGAGTCCTTTAGATCTTTCCTTTTGAGCCAATGAGGGGAATTGAACCCCTGACCTCATCCTTACCAAGGAGGCGCTCTACCCCTGAGCTACATCGGCTTGGGTTGAGCGGGAGACGAGGCTCGAACCCGCGACCTATAGCTTGGAAGGCTATCGCTCTACCAACTGAGCTACTCCCGCTTAAATATTTTTCTTAACTTTGAGGCTTCCAATCTCAAAAATAAAGTTAAAAAAGCGTATTAGTAAGATAATATGCTTTTTTAACTTTGAAGATGTGGGGCGGGATGGATTCGAACCATCGAAGGCATACACCAACAGATTTACAGTCTGTCCCATTTGGCCGCTCTGGAACCACCCCATACTTTCCTAAATGGATTGCAAAGGTAGTGTGTTATTTTTGATTTACAAATTTTACCTCATCTTTTTTGAATATTTTTTTAACAAAAATCAAGCCTCACAACTTACGTATACATAACTTATTTATTGTCTGAAAGTTAAATATTGTATCCTTTATTGGTCGCTAACAAACTATTTTTAACACTATATAACCGTGATATTTCAAATCCAACTTCTATTGCGAAAATAACCTATAAAACGTATATTGCCTTTATGAAAAAACTAGTCGTACTTAGTGGCGCGGGCATAAGCCAAGAAAGTGGTATATCTACATTTCGTGACGCAAATGGGTTATGGGAAAATCACAGGATAGAGGATGTTGCTTCCCCTGAAGGTTGGCGCAGGAATCGATCACTAGTTTTAGAATTCTATAACCAAAGAAGAAAACAACTTTTAAACTGTAGCCCCAACAAGGCTCATAAGATATTGGTAGAGCTGGAAGAATTATTTGATGTGGAGGTTATTACCCAAAATGTGGATGACCTACACGAGAGGGCTGGCTCAAAGAAAATACTACATTTACACGGAGAACTTATGAAGTCAAGATCAACCCTTGACGAAAAACTGGTTTACAATATGGAAACATGGGAACTGAAGCTCGGCGATGTTTGTGAAAAAGGTTCTCAACTCAGACCGCACATAGTCTGGTTTGGCGAAATGGTGCCCAATATGACCCCTGCTGCCAAAATAGCGGCACAAGCTGATTTGTTTTTGATTATTGGAACTTCCTTAGCTGTATATCCAGCAAATCAACTTATTGATTACGTCTCTGAGACCGCCTCAGTATTCATCATTGATCCCAACACACCAGAAGTTTCTAGAAAAGGGGTTCAATTTATAAAAGAAAAAGCTAGTATCGGAATGCAAATTCTACTTGAGCAACTCAAAGAAGGGTATTAATTATTAATAGGCAACCTAAATTTCTTTACAGTCCCGTTTTGTTCATAAGCCACTATATAGATACCACTTTTGAGTATATGTGTATCAAATTTATCTAGAAAACTACCACAATTAGCCCCGTTAAGATCATATACGTTCATTTGGGAAACATCATGCATCTGCGTAATGTCTATGATACCGTCGTTAAAACGAAAACCGTTTTTAATTGCTTCGTCATGTACAGCACTAGTACTATAATTAAAACTTAAGCCATCTAGCATCAAATACGTATTCAAACTTGGTGTGGCTATTTGATTCGTCGCATGATAAAAGGTCAATTGAACATATTTAATATTTGAACTTGGAGGGATATCGAACAGATCAACAGTAAACTTTGACCACGTTTTAGCTTCAATAAACAATTTCACTCCGTATTTTACTGTATTAAGATCACTATCAAAGAAATCTACTGATATACTTGCTTCGTCATCCTTTTGCCCTTTTATAAACTTATAATATCCAGAAAAGGATATCGGCGCATAAGAGAAAGGCACCTGCTCTGCCAATGTACCTGCATCATAAGAAGTAAAACCTCCAGTACCTCCAGGCAAAGTTGATGGTGTTTGCAATTTTAATGCGTATTTTCCAGACTTGGAGTCTGACTGCCTAGTGATAAATATATTACAAATAGTATCTGTAGGCCCTGGGTATACTGGGGTGCAACTATTATTTCCGTTCCAAGGACCGCTTAAAATGGTATAATCTCTTGACAATGGATCATAGGACCAATCTTCAAAATCCATATTAGCCAATTGCTGCGCCGTTATTAAGCTTGAAACTAATGATAATATTGACAGTAACTTTAATTTCATATAAAAATCAAAAACTTATAATTCATTCTATACGTGATTACTAATCATTGGTTTCAAAGCTATCGCAATGGTAATATTCTTGTTTGTACATTTTGGGGCTTTGCTTTTTATCCTCAGGAGTTTTATCGTTTAATAAGTCTTCCACTATTCTGTTTCTTATGGTTCGATTGAGCACCATTAAACTTTCATTCTCCTTCTCATCAAAGTATATGGTTCCCTCGATAAAGACTTTTTCCACTTTTGAATAAATAGAAAGTGGATTGGTTGACCATATTACTATATTGGCATTTTTGCCGACCTTCAAACTACCAACTTTTTCATCTATATGTAACAGTTTGGCCGGATTAAGAGTAATAAGCTTCCATGCTGCTTCTTGGCTCAGGCCACCATACTTAACAGACTTAGCAGCTTCTTGATTCAGCCGTCTTCCCATTTCTGCATCATCGGAATTAATTGCGGTCACTACACCTTTGCGACTTAATATGGATGCATTCTGAGGAATCGCATCTTTAACCTCCGCCTTAAAAGACCACCAGTCGGAAAAAGAAGATGAGCCTGCACCATGCATTTTTAATTTATCAGCCAATTTATATCCCTCGAGTACATGGGTAAAGGTATTAACTTTGATCTTATACTTTTCGGCAACTTTCATCAGCATATTGATTTCAGACTGAGAATACGAATGACAGGTAATGAATCTTTTTTGATCCAGAATTTCTTCAATTGCCTCAAGTTCTAAATCATATTTTGGTCTTTTATGTGCCCAATTGGACGCCATAGAAAGCTGTTTCAACTCCTTATATTCTTTTGCCCGCTGAAAGGCATCAACTATGGTCTGCTCTACACCCATACGGGTTTGTGGGTAGCGGATCACATATCGATCCCCCCAATTAGACTGCTTAACGTTTTCCCCTAGCGCAAATTTTATAAATGGCTTATTTCCTGCAAACAACAGTCCTTCAGCCGATTGTCCCCATTTGAGGTCTATTAAAGCGGATTGCCCTCCTATACAATTGGCAGATCCATGTAATAAATGAGAGGTCGTTACTCCTCCCGATAATTGTCTATAAATATTTACATCAGTGGGGTTGATCACATCTTGAATCCTAACTTCAGAGGTCACCGATTGCCCTGTTTCATTAACACCTCCAGTTAAGGCGATGTGAGAATGCTCGTCAATAATTCCTGCGGTGACATATTTATGAGTTGCATCTATTTCTGTGTATTTCCTACCTGAAAAATATTTGCCCAGGTTAAGATTACTTCCTATCGCTACTATTTTGCCTTCCTTTATAAGTATCTGATGGTCTCTTAACTCAAAAATATCTTCTCCTGTCCACAGAGTAGCATTGTTAATTACATAATTTTGGGGCAGAGGAATGGCATCTCGTCCGAATGCATTAAAGGGTATTGGCAACTCAAAACCAGGTCTCTTTTTCAATACTTGGTCAAGACTATCCTTTTTACCGATGCCAGTAGCAAAAATATTCCTCTTCGCCTCAAAAGACATATTAGCTCCCCAAGCAATGCATGACGCCACACCTTTCAGAGTATTTCCATTGAATTCCTGAACTTTTAAATACACTTTATTTTTAAAACTCGAATCCAGCTTACTTAAATTAAGAGTAAGTAACAGATCGCCTTGCTTGACTTCAGCCACTGCAGGTAACTTTGTAGTGTCTTTCGACAAAACAGCTGTTACTTTATCTTGACTAGATGAAAGCTCCAATTTGAAATCCTTAAAGCCTTTGATGCTTAGATTATAAGTCCCATTAAAATCCTTACTAATAGGGTTGATCTCATATTTTTCTCCTTTCACCCAATTTTCATATATTTTAAAATCTTTATGAGACAATGTTGTATTTACCACCAAGAAATTGGCAAGCTTCCCTACATGTAGCGAACCAGTAGTTTGAGCCAAATTAAGCTGCATTGCTGGGGTATGAGTTAAGCTTTTCAAAATCAAGGACTCGTCTACATCTGTTTCTAAAACACGGCGAAGATTTTTGCTAAAGTCCTTTATATCTTTGAGATGATGGGTTGTAATGGAAAAGTTTATTTTCTTATTTATAAGATATTGAATGTTAAATGGAGCAAAATACCATTCCATAAGTTGCGTATTGGAAAGCAACTCCGCCTCCAAAGGGCTCGAAATCTTATAGGCTTCTGGGAAATTTACACTTACTATTAAATCAAGGTCTGCATTGGTCAATTCGTTTAATCGCTGATATTCATCTCCAGAGGCATTCAACAAGGCCTTGGCTCCAAACTCATCAGCAATTTTTTTTGCTCTTAGGGCATTATTAATATTACCTGCATCGAAAATCCATGGCTTAGACTTGTGCTGATTCAACGCCTCCAGTGATATGTCATAAAACCTATCTCCTATCTTTTGCCCATACCAATTCGCATCATACATGGTCTGCCTCAGAAGAGCGATGGAGCCCATTAGCGATGAGGGATATTCTTGGGTTGACGATCCTTTAGAAAAAGAGAGATTCAAGCCCGACTTAGCCTCCAAGATCAACTCCTGTTCTGCCTTATCAGCCAATAGTACCGTACAAGAAGTGCCACGAATGATTCCATCCTTATTTGCTGTAGCTACAACGCCAAAGCCCAAATCTCTGAGTTGTTTAGCCTTGGCGGCATCATGTTTAAAATACTTATCGGCTTCAATTTCAGGTTTTATAGCTTGATTAATATTGTACGCACCCTTAACAGTAGTTTCATATTGAGGCTTACCACCAGCGGGGGAACGTACCTCCCCTATTCCATAATCTGTAAATACGTCAATAAACGATGGATAAATGATCTTTCCGGAATAATCTAAGACTTCGGAAAATGGGGGTATAATAATATTCTTACCAACACCTACTATTTTCCCTTGATCAATTATTAGAGTGGCAGAATCTAATTTTGTCTTGTAATCTAGGTAAATACTAGCATTTTTAATTACCACAGTCTTATGAAACTCATAGCCTAAACTAGAGGCATTTTGTGCTAAAACACAACCGGCCATACACCATAAAAATATGAATATTCTACGAAACATTCTTTTCAACATCATTACCCGAATAAGTAAGGGTAAATGTACGAATTTTCAATCTCAAAAATATAGTTTTAGCAAAAATCAGTCTCTTTATGAATAATATATATATAATAACCAGATACTTATATATAAAAACGTTAATAATTGCTACAGTAAAAAATTAAAAAATGCCACCGGATAACCAAAAAACAAGACACTATGCTTTAAATATAAGTATATTTACTCAATTTTACACACAACAACATTAATATATAGGTTTAAAATTTGGATAAATACAATATGTAGCTATATTTGCATCATAATTCAAACTTAAAAATTATAAATGTTAAATCTTATGAAAGAAAAGTTACCATTTTTACTCTTAGCAGTGTTTGCTATAGCAGCATTGTTCTTTGACAGCGTAGGCATATTCAATAAAGAATTGCTGGATCAGTTAGCAGCAGCTACGGATGAAGCTACTAAAGCGAAAATTTTAGAAGCAATTACGGCAAAGCTTGAACCTTTAAGCTTGGTGCCTTCTCAGCTAAACACTGGTGATGCGGCTTGGATTTTAGCATCAACTTGTTTGGTCTTGATCATGACCCCTGGTCTTGCTTACTTCTACGGTGGTATGGTTAATCGCAAAAACGTGATTTCGACTATGCTCCAAAGCTTAATCTCAATGGCAATCATCTCAGTGATCTGGGTATCCTTTGGCTTTAGTTTGGCTTTTGGCGAGTCCATTGGTGGATTCATTGGAGACCCGACAACATTCTTTATGTTCAAAAACGTATTTGATGGTAACGTAGCATGGAAACTTGCACCAACAATTCCTTTAGCGTTGTTTGCGTTCTTCCAATTGAAATTTGCGATTATTACGCCTGCCTTGATCACTGGAGCTTTCGCAGAAAGAGTAAGGTTTACATCATACGTACTATTCATCGTTTTATTTAGCATTTGTATTTATTCACCACTTGCACACTGGACATGGCACCCAAGTGGATGGTTGTTCCAAAAAGGAGTTCTTGACTTCGCTGGTGGTACTGTAGTACACATGTCTGCTGGTTGGGCGGCTTTAGCTTCTGCGTTGTTTTTTGGTGCTCGTAAAAACAGTGGACACAACAAACCAGCAAATATTCCAATTGTAATATTGGGTACTGGTCTTCTGTGGTTTGGTTGGTTCGGTTTCAATGCAGGATCATCTGTTGGATCAAATAACTTATCAGCAATTGCACTTGCTACTACAAACGTAGCAGCAGCAGCAGCAGCACTATCTTGGATATTCCTTGATGCTGCACAAGGAAGAAAACCTTCCGCATTAGGCGCTTGTATCGGTGCAGTGGTTGGTTTAGTTGCGATTACTCCTGCTGCAGGATTCGTATCTGTTCCACATGCTATGTTCATAGGCTTTATCTCATCATTAGTATCTAACTTGTTGGTAACTTTCAAAAACAAGAAAACAACTATCGATGATACACTAGACGTATTCCCTTGTCATGGTGTAGGAGGTATGGTAGGTATGTTGTTAACTGCTGTATTTGCTGACAATGCAGTGAACTCTGCAGTAGCCGACAAAGGTCTTTTCTTCGGAGAAACAAAATTATTTATCAACCATTTGATCGCTCTAGTTGCGGTGTCAGCTTTTGCTTTCATCGGTTCATACATCTTACTATATGTTACTAACTTCATTTCTCCACTCAGAGTATCTGCTGCTGAAGAAGAAGATGGTTTGGATTTGAGCCAACACGGCGAAACATATTAATCATTTTGAGATCGAATCAAGTGATCAACAAAAAAGGGGGCTTAAGCCCCCTTTTTGTTTAATTACCTTCCTTGCTCATCTCTTCGAGCAATTCCTTTTCATCCTCGTCCATATTATACATCTTTTCCCTTTCCTCTTCTTCGTAAGAGTAAGAAATAAAAAATATAAGCACAATTAAAAAACCAATGATTGCAAGAACCAATTTCCCTAGCCGCTTCCAACTTTCTATTTTCTGATTTTTTTCTAAATCCATATATGAACATTAAATGACTACCTTACCAAGACAATATATACCTTAATGCAATTTAGTTTATAAATTTTAAACCTTGATACTATTTTCACAGTTTATGCCCCGATGAATAGAAAACCATTGGCTGTATTCTGGTACAGAAGAGATTTAAGATTAGATGACAACGCAGGACTTTATCATGCCTTAAAATCGGGTTTAGAGGTACTTCCTTTATTCATTTTCGATTCAGACATTCTAGACAAACTCGAAGATGAAGCTGATGCAAGAGTATCGTTTATTCATCAATCTTTGCTTCATCTATCAGAACAACTGAAACCCTACCATAGTCAAATCTTTACTCGATTTGGCAGCGTTATTACGGTTTGGGAAGATCTGTTTGATAACTATGCTATCAAAAAAGTATTCTGCAACCATGATTATGAACCTTCAGCAATACTTCGAGACAAAAAAGTCAAAGATTTATGTATCGCCAAAGGGGCAGAATTCTACTCATATAAAGATCAATGCATTTTTGAAAAAAACGAAGTAACTAAAGATGATGGGCTACCTTATACAGTATTTACCCCTTACAGTAAAAAATGGCTAGCAAAACTCAATACATTCTATCTTAAGTCGTACCCTACAGAACGCTACTTTAATTCTTTTTACAAATTTGAGACACCAATACTCTCATTAGAACAAATCGGTTTCACAAAAACGAACATCCAATTTCCAGAGGACTCTGTTACAGATACAATCATTAGTCAGTATAGCATTCATCGGGATCTTCCCTATTTAAGAGGCACATCTAGATTAAGTGTTCACCTTAGGTTTGGTACCATAAGCATTAGGAAACTTGCTAGACAAGCCCAAAAAATAAGTAATACCTACCTCAATGAGCTCATATGGAGAGATTTCTACATGATGATCTTATATCATTTCCCACAGGTAGTAGAACACTCATTCAAACCCCAATACGATATGATTGAGTGGCAAAACGATGTAGAACTTTTTGAGAAATGGTGTAAAGGCCTAACGGGCTATCCTATTGTGGATGCTGGTATGAGAGAGCTTAATACCACTGGCTTTATGCACAATAGGGTCAGGATGATTACCGCTAGTTTCTTGACCAAGCACCTACTCATTGACTGGCGCTGGGGAGAAGCCTATTTCGCTCAAAAACTATTAGACTTCGATCTTTCAGCCAATAACGGTGGCTGGCAGTGGGCTGCCAGCAGTGGTTGTGATGCAGCCCCCTACTTCAGAGTATTCAATCCAACACTTCAAATGCAAAAGTTTGACCCCAACATGGAATATGTAAAAAAATGGGTACCCGAATTTGGTACGCAAATGTACCCAAAACCTATAATTGACCACGATTTTGCCAGAAAACGCGTTTTGAGCGTGTACAAAAAAGCCTTAGAGCAAAGTAATTAAGTAAATTACAATTATATTTGCAACATATCAGTCAATACAAAAACTCTATGAAAATACGTATATTTTGGCTTGTACTTGTTGCATTTTTAAGTTCTTTCACTTTAGAAGACGAGTCACATCCTTTTGAAAAAGTTATAGCTGTCCAAAAAAACAAAACAACCAAAAAACGCCTTAAGGACTTCAGAAAAGGCGGTATTGAATTACCTCTCGTTTTCAAGAAATTAAATGACTCCATTGCGATAGACTCTAGCTCTAGAATAGATGTTGAAAAAATTATTGCAACTGCAAAAGGTTATCTAGGCACGCGTCATCGCATGGGTGGCACTTCAAAAAAAGGAATTGATTGCTCTGGTTTGGTTATGATGAGTTTAAGAAGTTGCGGTATCCTAATGGCTCACAACTCTCACGAACAAGCACGATTTGGTAAAATCATTCCTGACATGGATAGCTTACAAAGAGGTGATTTGGTTTTTTACATTAATTCTTTTAAATGTCCATACCTCATCACTCATTCTGGTATTTGCGTTGGTGAAGGCAAATTTATCCATGCCAGTGCCAATTGTGGTGTAGTGATCAACGATATGAAGATGCCTTATTGGAAAGCTAAATTCATATTTGGCACAAGACTCAAATCGTAATACATTATGTATTATTTTGCGCTTTAATCATATTGCTCATGAGACCCCAAAATCTACTTGTCGTACTCGCTACACTCGTAACACTCTCGCTTTCATGCACCTATGAAGATCATCCCTTTAACAAGGTGATAGAAACCCAAACAAATGATTCTTTAAAAGCAAAGCTACGTACATTCAGGGACGAAGGGATAGAACGTACACTGGAATACGAGTATCTAAACGATGATAGCACCAAGGGAAATCCTTCACCCAAAATTGAATTAGAAAGGATCATTGCAACTGCACAAAGCTTTTTAGGCACTAAACATGAAATGTCAGGAACCAGCAAATCAGGAATCGATTGTTCTGGTTTGGTAATGATGAGTCTAAAAAGTACTGGAATTGTGGTTCCACATAACTCACATGAGCAAGCTCGTTATGGCAAAATCATTCCTGACATGGACAGCTTAAAAAGGGGTGACTTAGTATTCTTTATCAACTCTTTTAAATCAGAGTACTTTATTACTCATTCAGGAATCTACCTTGGCAACAAAAAATTTATCCATGCTAGTGCCAGCAAAGGTGTCATAATAACACCCATTGTCGAAGCTTATTGGAAACCCAAATTTATATTTGGTACAAGGCTCAAAATCTAATCGACACGATAGAGTCTATGCTAATAAACTTGCATTTAAAAAAAGAAAATCCGATATTGGCATCGACTTTACTCAAATAGAGATAGCCAAATACGATAACGGTTGAAAATTGCCTACACCAACCACTTTATGTATTAAAGATCTGTTATTCGAGCAGTAAAACATTCAAATATTATTTTTACAAATCATGAAACTCAATGTATTATTGGCCAAAACAGACCATTTGGCATCATCTTTCAGAAAGAGCATCGACGATTATCTTTCTTATTTTAAAAACAAACAAACTGATTTCAGAGGGGAAAAGAAAACTTATGAACCACGCCTTGGCTCAATAGACATCCCTGGCAAACGAGAGAATAAACTCATTGTCACTACTGTGGATGAGAAACTGGAATGGCTTGAAGAAAATTCTAAGGATTATATTGATGCCTTGTTCAGTTTAGAAGCTTCAAATGCTTCTGGTATTGCTAAGGCTAAACTAGAAGTAGACGGTGTGAACTTTGGAGAGCTCTCTTCGCTTGAACTATTAAGACTTAAATCAATTTTGGAGAACGGTAACTTAGAACAAATGTATAGCAATATACCTGTACGTTCTGACTCCGAGATCTGGAATACTACCAACAATGAAATGTACGAAGGACGATTTGTTTTTGAAACACCCAAAATAAGCGGTGTAGAAAAATCTACTGAAAAAGAATCGTACATATTACCAGATCCCAACATTAAAGAACTGAAGGAGGGTGGACATTATACACCACAGATTGCTACTAAAAATACAGTTATAGAACTTGGCGACTATTCACATCAGCGCTTTTCTGGAGAATGGAGCCATCGCCAACGTGCTGAACTTCTAAAAAGGAGAACTAAACTGCTGAATGCAGTCATTGAGGCGCTTAAAATAAGTAATGAGGTAGAAGCGATTAACTCCACCATTACTTCGGAGAAGCTGTTCAATTATTTACACAAAGGAAAATAAAACATTTACGATATCATATCTTGCACACACAAGATATATAGTCACTGATCTAGCTTTAGCATAAACCTTAGCATTAGCATAATAATCTGCGATGAGTTAGTGTTGAATCAGTAGCTTTAGCATCAGTATTACCGAAGATCGTCAGAGTGGCACAAAGTAAAAGGTCAGGGGTTCAAATCCCCTCTCGTCCTCTTTAAGAAATACATAAGGACGAGTAGCTCAGAGGTAGAGCGTTTACTCAAATAGCTTTAACCCTTTGAAAACGACTTCACAAAGTCCTCCGCCCGAAGGAGATTGATGGCGGGGGACACCTTTTTTAACTGGCGAGGGTACGCAAATTGGTAAAGCGGTTTTTAGAAATGATTCGCAGTAATTTCTTTAGATGACTCCTGTAGGTTCGAATCCTTCTCCTCGCACTTCATATCCTTAAATTCAATTCCTACCAGATATGCCGTGTGGTGATTGTGCTCACACTTGGATCCTATTTGATAGCAAAAAGCTTTTTAACGCTTGAGACTATGGTTGTCGCTAATACCGCCCCTAGAGTGGCAAGGAACATATCCTTTTGAGCATCCCAAATATCCCCTTGTGTACCCAAGTATGCATCTCCTTGTGCTTTGAAAAAGACATCGGCCACTGCCCACTCTATTAATTCATAAAATCCACTTATAGAAAGAGTGATTTCGATTGGTAAAACCCAAGCAACCCATGTTGGGAATTTAAGCCACTTTAAAAACATCTCTCGCATTGGATATGCCAGAAGAAACCCAAAACTAAAATGGACAATCCTATCGTAGTGGTTCCTTGTAGTATGCAATACTTCCTGCAACCAAAACCCAAATGGATTATTTGCATAGGCATATTTTGAACCATATACATGTAGGCTTAGATAGATACATATCAGCAAATAACTTAAGTCACTGAATTTATATTTTTTATAAGTAAGAACGAGAAAAGTCAAAAAGCCAAACACAAGGGTATTCTCCAAAAACCAATTGCTTAAATCACTAGTACCTATAAGCGAATTGGACCATACTACTCCGAAAAATAGTACAAAGCACCATAAAAACTTATTTTTTGGAAAAGGAACACGTTCGTTTGAAATTGCTAAAGTAAAAGACATGCATGTATGTTATTTATGATCTAACTAAAATAGTTTAGCATGCTCAACAACCTCTTGGCTTACTTTATAAAACTCAGTATGAATATTAAAAGGTTCGCCTCCAGTATCTACTTTGGTATAATCTCCATTTTCATCCATTTCATAAGCATTTACATTGTCCTTAAGATTATAGACGAGTATATTAATAGCTTCTTGGCATAAATTACGCTCGGTAATTAAGTACAATGATTCTACACGACGATCAAAACTACGTACCATGGCATCAGCACTTCCGCCATAGATAATAGGTGCATTGTTATTGTGGAAATAAAACAACCTTGTATGCTCTAAGAACTCCCCTACTATTGAGCGTACCGTGATGTTCTCGCTCAAACCAGCCCTTTGAGGCCTTAAACAACACATACCTCTTATGATCAACTTGATTTTCACTCCTTCTTGTGAGGCCTTATACAGTGCATCGATAAACTGTAAATCTTGTAAAGAATTGATTTTAACAACAATCCCAGATGCTAGGCCGTTCTTGTGATTTGCAATCTCTGCGTTTACCAACTTGATGAGTTCTGCCCTCATATTTTCTGGAGGCGCTATCAAATACTTGTATTGCTCTGGCTGAGAGTGCCCTGTAATAACGTTAAAGAACTCCGAAACATCGTTTGCATAGTGTTCCTTAGTGCTTAGTAAGGCCAAGTCTGTATATATTTTTGAAGTAACCTCATTATAGTTACCACTACTCATGTGCACGTAGCGCGTTACAGTATCTGCCTCAGTATCCTTTCGGACAATGAGGCAGAGTTTTGTATGCGTTTTCATATTACCCAAACCATAAATCACAAAACATCCAGCCTTCTGCAACCATTGCGCCTGATTGATATTGTTTTCCTCATCAAATCTTGCCTTAACTTCGAACAAAACGGATACGTGTTTGCCTAGCTCTGCAGCACGATGCAAAGCCTTTGTAATCCTGGAATCCTTGGCAAGTCTGTATATAGTTATTTTAATAGACAATACATTCGCGTCCTCAGCTGCAGATTCTAGCAAATTCAAAAAGATTTCCATACTGTTGTATGGATGATGCAACATGATATCATGCTCTTTGAGGTATTCTAAAATCGGCTGATTATTGTTATCATAGTATAAAGGATTCACGCGCTCTGGTGGTTGGTATGTCCTTGTCTTGGCTTTGTCTAGTTTCAGAATCTGCCAGAAACACGTATAGTCTAATAAATTGGGTGTCCTGACAAAATTAAAATCATCTATATTCCACTCTTTTTTGAGCAAGTCCTCAATCTCTTTAGAGAAGCCACTCTCTACCTCCACCTTTACTACTCTACCAGTACGCCTTGTGTTGATTTTTTTGCGCATCTCATTGATAAAGTCGGTATCAGAGTCGTCAATATCCTCCATAGCGAAATCGCCATTTCGAATGATTCTGAACAAATTAATCGATTCTATATCAACGTTTTTGTAGAGCGAATAAATCTGCCAACGAATCAGTTCTTCTATTGGTATCAGCAATGTGGTCTCTCCTTTTTCCAAAACATAAAACCTTGCTATATTTTGAGGAATTTGCACAAAAGAAATCCTTTGTTCTGCTTTCGTGAAATTTCCTATTTTAGAAATCACGCCAAATATCAGTACTTTATTGTTGAGAATAGGAAAAGCATGGTAAGCATCCATCATCATAGGCGTAAGCATAGGATGTATAGTGGTTTTGTAGTATTTCTCAAGATTAGCCTTGTCCGTTTCGTCCAAGTCATGAGGGTTTACAAACTTTACTTTTTGCTTTTTGAGCTCAGGCACCAATACCTTTTCAAAGTAGGTATAAAACTCTTCATAAAACTCCTGAATATCCTTAAATAGTTTTTTCCGAAAAGGTTCTGCTTTTAAGCCAGAATAATCGGTCCTGTCCTTTTTATAATCGATATAGTTATAAAGACTTCCAACCCTGATCATGAAAAACTCATCAAAATTCGATGCGGTGATAGCCATAAACTTAAGCTTATCGAACACGCCCCTATTTTCCACCTTTGCCTGGTCAAATACCCTATAGTTGAACTTAAGCCAGCTTAAATCCCTGCTCACATATCTACTTTTGAGAACGTCGGCATCAACTCTTTTATCCTTAAACTTAAAAAACTTCGATATCTTCTTTAAAAAACTAAACATGCGTTATTCTTAAATATTACGCGAATGAAAAATTGAGACAAAACTACCTAAGTTTTATGACGATGGGTACAATTGAATATTATGTAATTGTAAACCTCTGGCCATGGTCAGTATTCAGCAACAAATATCATGCAACAAACTCAATTTACTTCAAAACCAAAAAAGCTTCCATAACATGAAAGCCTTCTTGGTGGATATGTCAGGAAAAGTCCTCACATACCAAATCTATTCTTTAAACGTCTACTCTTGCATACTTTGCATTACGCTCAATGAAATCCCTACGAGGTGCTACTTCATCACCCATGAGCATAGAAAATAAGTGATCTGCTTCTGCTGCAGACTCAATGCTCACTTGTTTCATGCTACGTCTTTCTGGGTTCATCGTAGTGTCCCAGAGCTGTTCAGGATTCATCTCGCCCAAACCTTTATAACGCTGCGTATTCACCAAGTTCTCTTTACCATCTTTAGCAAGCGTCTTCACTGCTTGCTCTCTTTGGACTTCATCCCAGCAATAAACTTCATCCTTTCCTCTTTTTACCAGATATAGAGGAGGCTGAGCAATATATACATAACCGCTTTCCACCAAAGGACGCATGTACCTGAAGAACAGTGTCAATATCAAGGTACGAATGTGACTACCATCGACATCGGCATCTGTCATGATCACGATTTTATGGTATCTGAGCTTCTCTATGTTTAATGCCTTTTCATCATCAGCATTCCCAAAGCTGATCCCTAAAGCCTTTATGATGTTTAAAATTTCATCATTATCATAAATTTTGTGTTCCTGAGCTTTCTCAACGTTTAGAATCTTTCCTTTCATAGGTAGGATCGCTTGGAAGTTACGATTACGTCCTTGCTTAGCAGAACCACCCGCAGAATCACCCTCAACCAAAAATATCTCACAAATGTGCGGATCACTTTCTGAGCAATCGGCAAGCTTACCAGGTAGTCCAGAGCCCGTCATAACACTCTTACGCTGCACAGTTTCACGTGCTTTACGAGCCGCAATCCGAGCCTGTGCAGCAAGGATCACCTTCTGTAC
>CAMFLX010000063.1 GCA_945957555.1 uncultured Cytophagales bacterium | reverse complement strand
CCCAGGACCCATACATTAAAAGTGTATTGCTCTACCAACTGAGCTACGGAATCTTTTGTTTTTTTTGCAATTATGAAACCCTTTTCCGTAATTGCGAGTGCAAAGGTAGTGAGATTTATCTATAAAACAAGAGATGCAATTCAAAAAATATATATATTTTTCAATTTTCCTTATAACATTTTCTTTTCCAGCCCTTTGCCAGGACCTCAAGAAAGTAAAAAACAGTGCCGACAGTTTGTTTGCACAGCGAAAATATCTCGAGTCATTTGGCTATTATGAGACTATCCTAAAAAACGACAAAATCGCTCCAGACATGCTCCTAAAAATGGCTTATGTAAAAGAGGGAATGGGAGATTATACAATGGCCTTATATTACCTCAATCTCTACCAACTGAACTTCCCGAACTCACTTATTTTAAAAAAAATGGACAAACTTGGTGCTAAGTATAATTTAAAAGGTTACGAATTTACCGACTACGAATATTTTGCATCGATCTACAATAAATTCGGAGACCAAATCTCATACATATTCCTTGGCATATCTCTTGTGTTTTTCTTGTATACTTCATTTAGAATCTACAAGGGGAAAAATTATTCGAGATCTAGGCTCTACCTTGTCTTATTAGTACTATTATTTTCCTATGGATTCATCAACTTTGGCATCCCTTCTTACAAAGGCATTGTAAACCAAGATCACATATTTCTTATGGATGGGCCTTCTTCAGGTGCTAATGTAATAGCGATAACCCAAAAAGGGAACAGGTTAAATATCCTCAACAAAGACAAGGTATGGTATGAAGTTCTTTATGAAGACAAACCTGCCTTCATAAAGAAAAACTATTTGCTTACGATTGTTAATAGTCGAAATGCAGAGCAGTTCAACCTTTTCTCTATTCTATATAACAACTCCAAGATCGTCTATTGGAAAACCAAAGAAATCCTAAAGGAATTAAGCACACTAAGAGATTAAATCTTGAAGTGGAATCTTTTTGATTCTATCTAAAGCTTCAGACAAATTGGCTTGTGTGCCACATAAGGAAATTCTTATATAGTTGCGTCCATTTTTACCAAATATACTACCAGGTGTAATGAATACATTTGCCTTGTACAACAAATTATCGATAAGCTTCTCCACATCCTTAACTTCATCGTAGGCTTTAGCCCAAATAAACAATCCTGTTTGTTCTTTGGTATAACTGGCCTTTAGATAATCCAAAATTTGATATACAAAGTGCCTTCTTTCTGCATATTCTTTATTTCTCAACGTGTGCCATTCTTCAGAATTGTCCAAGGCGGCAATCGCAGCATTTTGAATTCCCAAAAACATCCCACTATCTATATTGCTCTTGATTCTCAAAGCAGCACCCAGAAATTCTGCCTTACCGACCATCATACCTACGCGCCAGCCCGCCATGTTAAATGATTTACTGAAGGAGTTTAACTCCACAGCCACATCCTTTGCTCCAGGTAATGATAAGATACTCAATGGCTTCTCCTCATTAAGTACTTGACTGTATGGATTGTCATGACACAACAATATATTATTGGCCTTGGCAAAATCTACTATTTTCTGCAACTTGCTGCTATCAGCACGAGTACCTGTTGGCATGTGAGGGTAGTTGAGCCACATGATTTTGATTCCTTCAAGACCATTTTTTTCAATCTGATCCAAATCAGGATACCAACCATTGGCATCGTTAAGATCATACGTAACCACCTTTCCTCCAGTGAGTTTGGTAAGAGATGTATATGTAGGATATCCAGGATCTGGGACAAGTGCACCATCGCCCGGGTTCAAAAATGCCATCGACAAATGTAGTATGCCCTCCTTCGATCCTAGCAAAGGCAAAATTTCAGTATTGGGATCAAGTATTACGCCATAAGTATTTTCATAAAATGTAGCTACCTTTTTCCTAAATTCAGGAATGCCCTTGTATGCTTGATAACCATGTGCATTGGAAAGTGCTGAAGTCTGAACCAGCGCATTAATGGTTGCCTCAGAAGGCGCCATATCCGGACTCCCTATTCCTAGGTTAATCACTTTTTTACCCTGCTCGTTCAGTTGTCTTATTTCTTCAAGCTTTTTTACAAAATAGTAGTCTTCTACCAAACCTAATCTATCAGCACCTTTAATTGCCATAAATCACCTCTCCTTTTTTATAAGTTCCTAATATATTTATTTCTGTAGCCAATGGCCTGATACTTTCTATACTTTTGAGATAAGCATCATAATTTTGCCATTCGCAATCAATATAAAAAGTATATTGATCCAGAGAGCCCAGCAGCGGGATCGACTGTATTTTCGTCAAATTGATTTCATGTTCATCAAACTGACGCAATATTTTGCTAAGAGCACCAGGCTTGTCATTAATTACTATTGCAATAGAAGCCTTATTTGGATTTTCAACCCTTTCATTTCTATCTGCAGAAACTACCAAGAATCGCGTAAAATTCATTTTATAGGCTTCAATGCTTTCAGCAAGCACATCTAAGTCATACAACTCAGCCGCATATTTACCCGCAATTCCTGCAACTCCACGTAAGTTGTTTACTTTTACGTCTTTGGCGCTGTCAGCGGTATCGTAATATTCCTCAACCTTTATGTGAGGATAATTTTGCAAAAAATCATTACACTGGAGTAGTGCCATGTAATGCGACTTCACCAAATGAATATCCTCGATTTTTTGCCCCTTTAAAGCCATTAGGCACAAAATGATTCTAAGCCGAACCTCACCAATAATTGGGAAGCCGTATTCTTGTAACAAGGTATAATTACCCAAAATACTCCCAGCTATTGTATTTTCTATGGCCAAAAGTGCTTTTGAAGCCGAACCATTCTCTAGACATTGAAACACTTCCCGAAACGTAGGACAGTGAATAGTGGAACTCACATTGGGAAAATACTTCCTTGCGGCTATATCATGAAATGAGGCATCTCCACCTTGAATTGCTACGACCATCTTGCAGTTTTAAGTCCGCAAAAGTAGCAATAAAAAATTAAAATTGAGGATTTTAATCGGCAGATTTGTTGCTGTAAAAAAACAGCACTATTAATCTCATTACCATAAATAAAATCAGGCCTAAAACTAGTACCAAGGTTAAGAATCCTAAAAAGGTACCTTCCGAAAACAAATAGTTTGCTATTTGGATTTGGACTCTATTAAATATTGACATCGTTTCCATTTTCAACGCTTCTGTGCTTAGTAATATTTAGTTCGTCTTCTAAATATTAATACACCTGTGTTTTGAAATGGTAAACAATCTTAAGGATTATTTTTAGAAAATTTGTTGTATTTCCGTTTTTACAAATTTTATAGCCTTCTGGCATGGGTCTTCATTCTTTTGCACCAATTTCTCAAAAATCTGTTTAGCCAATTCTATACTTCTTGATTCGGGATCTACCAATTGAGCAGAAGAATTCACAATACCAATCACTTCTTCAACACTTACCTTCACCAATTGCCAAGCTTGGTCGCTCATGTATACCTGTTGGGACAAGTTGTGATTGAACTCTTCACGAATACTCAATAGCAACTTAGCTTGCAACTGTGCCGAATTGAGGCTTGGATCATTCAACCTAATCAACAAACTATGAGGAGAGACGCGTTCCAATAAAAGACAGATCCTTTCATAAGCTTGCATACGAGCTGGCAAGATGAGTTCATTGTTTTTAAGCTTAAGAGTAACTAGATGTTTTTCGAATTCTTTGTTCAAAAAAGATTTGACGATCAAGTACACACCATACAATAATATAGAAGAAGGTATAATTATCTTCAAAAGATCAAAAAACTGTTCCATAAATCTTATATTTTTTCAAAATTATCATTAAATTCTTCAATTTAAAAATGGAATTATCTAAAAACACAATAAACCCTTGATTACCTTTGCCAAATAAGAAGTTTTGAGTTTACCTTTGAAAAAACATTATCCAATGATTACGATCATTAGTGGGACAAACAGACTTAACTCAAAAAGTATTGAGTTGAGTAAATATTATCAAAATCAGTTAAAAAAGGAAGGCTTAGAGGCAAGAATCTTAGACCTTAGCTTGCTTCCTGCCGACTTTGCTTTTTCTGCACTATATGCAAATGGTGGCAAGAATGACGAATTTAATTTATTCAGAAATATTATTGAGGATAGTCAAAAGTTTATATTCGTGGTACCTGAGTATAACGGATCATTCCCAGGAGTCCTTAAGGCTTTTATCGATGGACTTAAGTACCCTGATAGCTTTACCGATAAAAAGGCTTTGCTCGTTGGTATTTCTTCTGGCATTCAAGGAAGTGCTCTGGCTCTTAGTCACCTTAACGACATTTTAAACTATCTGAACATGCATGTGTATGGGACTCGCCTCAAAATACCTCTGATCGAAAAAAACTTTATTAATGGTGAGATTGTTGACCCGAAAATCAACGCACTCTCTCTGGACCAGCTGAAAGGCTTTATAAAATTCTGAAATTGAAGTATATTGGAATTATCATCATTAAGTTTTATCAAGGTGCCATATCGCCATTGTTGCCCATGAGCTGTAGGTTTACACCCACTTGTTCACATTATGGTATAGAGGCTTTTAAAAAACACGGTCTTGTGAAAGGAGCTGTCCTTACCATAAAGAGGATAGCAAAATGCCACCCATGGGGTGGCAGTGGCTATGACCCAGTTCCTTAAAAGCTTACAGGGCGTTGTATGCGAGTATCCCTCCTTCTAGATTACGAACATTCTCAAATCCATGCATCTCCATAAAAGCTTGTGCATTGGCGCTTCTCTTACCTGATCTGCAATGAACGATCACTTCTTTATCTTTCCAGTCGGATATTTCTTCTATCCTATTAGGCAAAGTCCCAAGAGGGATCAGTTTGCCTTTGATGTTTGTTTCTTGGAATTCAGAAGGCTCTCTCACATCTAAAATAAGTAGTTCCTCCCCTGAATCAATTCTATCCTTCAGTTCTTTTGCTGTAATATCTTTTGCCATTGCTATAACAAGTTATTTCACGATTTCATAGTCGACATACTCCCCACCATTGCTTTTGCCCCTGGTTTCGGTCTTATCGGCTTTTAAATTCTCCACTCTAATCTCCCCCTCTCTTTTTCTTTGCTTTTCAAACTCCGCACGTTGCTTCTTCATTAATTCTTGCCAGACATCCTGTTGTGAGTTGTTGAATTTCTGGAAATAAAACCTTGTCAAAAACTTATTCACTACATAGATAATGTAGAACACAAGGAAGATATAGAATAATATTTTCATACGACCTATTTATAAAGTGTCAACACTTGGATTTTGAAAAAAGTTTAGAACCTCTCAGTACCTGCGAAAAAGAAAGCCGATTCCAACGCCGCATTTTCATCCGAATCAGACCCATGTACTGCATTTGATTCCAATGATTTTGCAAACAATTTCCTAATCGTACCTGCATCTGCATTGGCGGGATTAGTGCTTCCTATAAGTTTCCTATAATCGGCAACTGCATTCTCCTTTTCCAAAATAAAGGCATAGATCGGCCCAGCAGACATCACTCTCAGCAAGTCCCCAAAAAATCCCTTATCGGCATGAACTTCATAAAATTTGGCCGCAAGCTCCCTAGTCATCAGTGTCTTTTTTAAAGCCACGATTCTAAATCCTGCATCCTCAATCATCTTTAAAATAGCACCTGCATGACCATCCTTTACGGCATCAGGCTTTATCATTGAAAAAGTAACGTTACCAGACATATATCATTAAATTTGCGTAAATGTATAAATAAATGTTACAAACGTGCAATTTAGTTCTTTGATTTTTAATTTAATTAGACCAATTTTGCTACGGAATACTTAAAAAATGTCTGCCTCCCATAAAAGAGAAGCTCTCAAGATAAAGAATCTTCTTGCAGAACCTCAGAACATTGTAATAACAACTCACCACAAACCCGATGCGGATGCCTTAGGATCTTCATTAGGGCTTTTCCACTTATTAAGACGAATGAATAATCATAAGGTGACGATTGTTTCACCCTCAGATTATCCCCGTTTCCTCAATTGGATGCCAGGCCAAAGCAGTGTTATTATCTTTGACCCTAAATTCCCTGAACTCACAAAGCCCTATGTGGATGAGGCTGATTTAATATTCTGCCTTGACTTTAACTCTCTTTCAAGAATCAATGAACTTGAGACGCTGGTAAAACCTTCCAAAGGCAAAAAGATAATCATCGATCATCACCTCGAACCAGAACATTTTGCAGATGTTTGGTACTGGGACAACACAGCCTCTGCTACTTGCGAGCTGGTCTATGAACTAATCATAGAAATGGGCTACAAAAACCTTTTAGATGTAGCCATAGGAGAATGCCTCTATGCCGGTATCATGACCGACACCGGGTCATTTCGTTTCCCAAGTACTACATCAAAGGTACACCATATAATTGCAGACCTGATAGAACTAGGTGTCAACAATTCCAAGATTCATCAGGCTGTATACGATACAAACACCGAACAAAGGCTGAGATTTCTTGGCTTTGCGCTTAGCCAAAGATTAAAAATAGTAAAAGAATATAATACAGCATATTTCCTCATCACCGCCAATGACCTGGACAGGTTCGACTCTCAAACAGGAGATACCGAAGGTTTGGTAAATTATGCATTATCACTCGAAAATATTAACTTCGCCGCTCTTATTGTGGAAAGGCCAGAAATGGTTAAAATGTCTTTCAGATCGAAGGGTACCTTCTCTGTAAGGGATTTTGCATCCAACCATTTTGAGGGAGGTGGACATAAAAATGCTTCTGGGGGAAAATCTAATCTTTCGCTATTAGATACTGAGAAGAAGTTTTTAACCGTTCTTGAAAATTACAAAAGTGTATTAAATCAAAAACAATAAATGAAAAAAAACATTGTAACGTTTTTATTAACCTCAATACTGGTTATAAATGCCCAAGTGCAGACCTCTCCCAAGGGGATGAGGTATACAATTAATAAGGATGTACCTGGCGAGCCTGGTAAAATTGGTGATGTTGTAAAATTCCACATCGTCATACAAACAGCAGCTGGAGAAGAATTGCAAAACACTTACAAAATGAATCCACAGCCAGTGGATGATCTTATCAGAGAACCAAAGGTAGGCTGGTCTTATGAAGAAATACTTACTATGCTCTCTGCAGGTGACAGTGCTACGGTATTTGTACCTTCAGACTCGATATTTACTCCCAATTCGGAACAGCAAAGACCACCGAATATAGCGGAGCACACCGATCTTAAATTCATCTTCAAAGTCTTCAAAACACAATCAATGGCAGAATACGAAGCAGAAGCTCAACAAAAGGCTTTGGCTTTGCAAGCAGAAGAAGATAAGACGATTTTAGATTTCATTAAGAAAAACAAATTGGTGTTTCAAAAAACAGAATCGGGTTTGTATTATGTACAAAAGAAAAAGGGAACTGGTGTCAAGGCTAAGGCAGGGGATAATGTAAAAGTGCACTATACTGGTAGATTAATAGATAGTACAAAGTTTGATAGTTCGGTAGACAGGGGTCAACCTTTTGAATTCGGTTTAGGTCAACACCAAGTAATACAAGGCTGGGACGAAGGTATTGCGCTTATGCATAAAGGAGAAAAAGGCACCTTATTAATTCCCTCCAAAATGGGTTATGGGGAAAGAGGATCACCTCCTACAATTCCTGCAAACTCCATCCTCCTGTTTGATGTTGAATTAGTTGACATTATCTCTACAGCTCCTGAAACTGAGCAAAAAGCAACTCCAAAACCTGTACAGAAAAGTACTACAGGCAAAACAAATAGCAGCCCAAAAAGTACTGGCGTTAAACCAAAGCCAGCAACAAAACCTAAAACAGCAACAAAGACGCAATTAAAATAAATAATGAGAACTCCATTTAAATTACTTTTTGTCGCAATAGCGGCAGTTTCCATCTCTTGCGGTGGTATCAAAAAAACAAAAAACGGATCAGAATACGTTTTAGAGAAAGATTCTAGTGGCCCTAATATCAAAATTGGCGACAAAATCATTTTCCACTACAAAATCACAAACTCCAAAGATTCAGTACTTCAGAACTCTTATGAGACGGGCTTTCCGGGTGCCATCCAGAAAGTGGACACCAACCAGTTCAAAGGGCAAATGAATGAGGCTCTTACCATGGCTTCAAAAGGAGATAGTATATCAATATTTGAACCTGTAGATTCTTTGATTGCGAAAATGCCTGCTGCTAAGTCTCAGCCAGGAATTATTCCAGGAACAAAAATTAAATACACCTTCAAAATTCTTCATGTGTTCTCTGAGAAAGAAGACAGCTTGTTCAGAACCACATACATGAAATACCAACAAGCAGCTTACGAAAAGCAACAGAAGAAAGCAGAGGAAGAGGCGCAACTTGCGATGAAAGATGAACCTGCTAAAATAGAAGCTTATATTAAAAAATCAGGTGCTGGCTTCAACAAGACTGCCGAAGGTTACTATATACTTAAAACGAACACTACATCTGGAGCTCAAGCTAAAATTGGTGACTCAGTAAAGGTTCATTATACTGGTACCACTTTGGAAGGCAAAAAATTCGATAGCTCATTGGACAGAAATGAACCTTTCCCTTTTGTAATTGGTAAAAGCCAAGTAATCCAAGGTTGGCACCTAGGGATTGCTCAGCTTAAAGTTGGTGAGAAAGCAAAATTATTGTTACCATCAAACTTGGCTTATGGCCCAAGAGGTGCCGGTCCTGATATAAAACCATTCAGCCCTCTTTTATTTGAGGTAGAGCTCGTAGAGATCGTTAAAAAATAATGGCTTTAAGCAATTTACAACAAAGAACGATAAGTGGACTCATAGGCGCTGCGCTTATGATTTCACTTATTGTCCTTAATGAATATACGTTCATATTCATGATTACAGCTTTGGCGCTAGCATCATTGCATGAGTTTAATCATTTAATCAGTACAAAAACAGATGCAAGGCCCAACAAATTTATGACAATGTTGTGCGCATTCTTTTCTATCCAAATTTTCTTTTTGGTTCAAAAAGGCATTTTACCCTCAAACAGCTACTATTTATCCATTCCGCTGATCAGCATTATATTTACAGCTCAGTTATACAGAAAATCTGCAAATCCTTTCCAAGACATTGCTTTTACAATTTTGAGTCTAGTTTACACCATTGTACCATTTTTGTTCTTCCAAAAAATCGCCTTCATTAATCATTCGACCTATTCATGGAAGATTGTTTTTGGTCTATTTTTTATACTATGGGCAAGCGACATTGGTGCATATATTGCTGGAAAGTCTTTTGGAAAACACAAGTTATTCCCTAGTGTTTCTCCAGGCAAAACTTGGGAAGGAAGTATAGGAGGAACTCTATTTTCTATAGCCATGGCCTACGGCATATCTATCTATTGGACAGACCTTACAATGATTCAATGGCTTGGCACGTCTATAATCATCGTCGTATTTGGCATGTATGGAGACTTGGTTGAATCTGCTCTAAAACGTAGTATTAACATCAAAGACTCAGGTACCATGATCCCCGGACATGGCGGATTTCTCGATCGTTTCGATGGCCTTTACCTTTCTTTACCAGTTGTTTATAGTTATTTACAATTTTTTTATTAGTTTTACCCAGCACGAAAAATAAAATCTCATGCTTCACAAAGAAGGAAACGTTACCATATCATTAGGAATCTTAGTTTTAGGAGGTTTATACACTCTATCATATTTTTTCTTACCCGAAATTGCCCAACAGATCATACTTGGATTATCCATATTTGTAATGATCATCATCTTGCAATTTTTCAGGAACCCCAAAAGAAACACTACAATAAATCCGAATCACATTATTGCTCCCGCTGACGGAAAAGTAGTAGTGATTGAAGACACCGAAGAAAGTGAATATTTCAAAGGGATGAGAAAACAAATCTCCATATTCATGTCTCCTTTTAATGTACACGTTAACAGGAATCCCGTTACTGGCACTGTATCATTTTTCAAATACCACCCAGGCAAATACTTAATGGCATGGGACCCTAAGTCTAGTACAGAAAATGAAAGAACCACAGTAGTTGTGAAAACACAAAACGGCACAGAGGTCCTATTTAGACAAATCGCAGGCTTTCTAGCTAGAAGAATAGTATGGTATGTTAAAGAGAATCAGCCCGTAGTACAAGGGAAAGAGTTTGGTTTTATAAAATTCGGATCAAGAGTTGATGTATTTGTTCCTCTTGATGCCAAAATAAACGTTAAAATTGGAGAGAAAGTAAGCGGAGGAGAAACTGTAATCGCAGAATTTATATGATTAATGGTGTTACATCAATGTAAGTAACATGTATTCATAGTAGATTTTACGCTTTGGAAAAGGAACTCATAGAAAAATGTATCAAAGGAGAGAGAGCAGCCCAAGAGTTGCTTTACAAAACATATTCTAGAAAAGTAAAAGGTATATGCCTAAGATATGCCCGCACAGTATTTGAAGCAGAAGACATATTACAGGAATCATTCATTAAGATCTTTACCAATTTAAAAAAATATAATTATTCTGGCCCATTTGAAGCTTGGATACGGAGAATTGTACTAAATACCGCAATTGATTTTTACAAAAGCAACCTTTATCTTGAAAATCAAGTCAATATAGATGAGACGAGAGAAAATGAGTTATCCCCCTCGACCATAGCTGACAATTTGAGCGAACAAGAGCTATTAAAGCTTCTTAGTACTCTGCCAGATGGCTATAGGGTGGTATTTAACTTGTATGCGATAGAAGGTTTTAGCCATAAGGAAATTGGAGAACTATTAAACATTTCAGAGGGCACTTCAAAATCTCAACTTTCGAAAGCAAGGAACTATATCAAGTCTCTATTGGTACAATATAACTATATAGAAAATGTCAGAGGAGAAGAATAAGATAGACGATTTGTTCCGTTCCAAATTAGGAGACATGGAAGCGGATCCCATGCCTTCAAGCTGGGACAAAATTGCTGGTGCCTTAGACGAAAAACCTCTGGAGCAACAGAAACCTACTAAAACGGTGGTCATGAAACCTGTCTTCTGGTATGCGGCCGCTAGCGTATTGATAATTTTAAGCATTTGGAGTTTGAACAGGTTTGTACTGAACAATACCACTCAAAAAGCACCTATAGCCACCACCCAACCAAAAGACTCTACGGTAAAAACGATACCTCAAACTCAAAAAACACTATCTGATGTAGCCGATAAGCAACAAAATAGTAATAAAGATACCTCTGCAAACAGCCCATCAGCCCAACAGACAATAACTGTTGCAGAAACATTTGTCTCCAAACAGGAAACACGCAAAATAGTACTTTCTGATGGTAGTGCAGTAACGCTCAATAAGGAAAGTTCGTTACAATTATCAAACGATTTCCCAAAAAATCGTACAGTATCGTTGATAAGGGGTATTGCATACTTTGAAGTTCAAACATTAGATGCGAAGAATCCCTTTACAGTACTTTGTTCAAATAGTAAATCGGTAGTGACTGGTACTGCATTTATGATTGAAGCCAATAAAAACCAGACTATTTTACATGTAAAAAATGGCAAGGTAAAACTTAGCAATTTAGACAACACCTCCAGCACTATCGTTGCTGCTGGCGAAAAGGCACAGATAGACGGAAGACAAGTATCTCCCAACGCAACAATTACTTCTCCCAATTATCTCTCTTGGCAAACCAATAAACTAGTATTTGATGATACTCAATTGGAGACAGTAGTATCAGATATTGAATCCTATTATGGCGTAAATATCGCTATTAAAAACCCTGAAATCAAGAAATGTAGATTTACGGGGGCATTCGAAAAAACTTCTTTAGATGAAATTTTGCAAGTGTTGTCAGTTTCTTTTAACTTGAAATACGATAACCAAGATGGCCAATACAATATGTATGGCAAGGGTTGCAAATAGTCATCTGAATGCGTTTGAGAAACATATTATTTTTTTTTGTACTAACTTTTTGGGGTTTTAGTCATGGATATGCACAAAACAATACTACTAAATTTGTAAAAAAAGATGCAATTTTAGAGTCTGTGTTAACATACCATAGCCCTAGCAATACAATAGAATCCTTATTGACTGATCTTAGTAAGAAGTTCGATCTTAAATTCACTTATATTAACAACGAGTTGCCACTTTCACAATCGCGAAGTATTAATTGTAATAGTTGCAAACTCAATGATGTCTTAAATGGCTTATTCAGTGATGGATCTGTAGAATACATACCCATATTATCACAAATTTTACTTAAGAAGAAAGAAGAAAGCTTAGTAAAAAAAGACTCAACCATTTTACAGAAAAACCTTAATGCTCTTGAATCTTTATCTGTAAGCAAATCCATAAGTGATTCTGTCCAAATTATTGTAATTAAGCGAGGAGTCGTCACCAAACGCAAAAAACAAGGCAAGTATATATTCGCTAAAGGCAAGCTCGATCTTGACTACTTTACCACTTTTGTAGAATATGAGGAGATTTATAGTTTTGTCTATGACACTCTGGGCAATCGCTCGGACACGACACTACCCAATGCAAAATCAATCAAAAGTGTCCGCACAAAAAACATTATAATCAAACAACCCACTCCCTATTGGAAAATCAGCCTATCGGCCTCTTTGGGTTTGGGCATTGCGTACAGGGCAGTTAGTGGAACTGCTGTGGCCTATGATTTTGGAGGCAATAACGGCCCTTCTCCAGGCCGAACCATAAATTTAGGTACTCGAAGGGACTCTATAGAGGGCTACAAAACCAATTACTTTGGTGGATTAGCGCTCAACTACAACTTAAATAAGATGATTTTGATCAAAACCGGGATCGGTTTTACCAATTTAGGTGAGAAGGGGGCTTATTATAGCCAAGAGACCAGACCCTCTTTCAATCCTCCACTAAATTTCACACCAAAAGATACCAATATCAACTACACAAACAATTATAATTTTTTGAGCATACCACTTGGCATTGGCTGCAGCATTGGCAACAAAATTGGCTTAACTATAAGCGCGAGCTTTGTCACTAACATTTTTCTTCAAGTCAAAACTACCTATCCAGAGGTTACTTACACAGACAACACGAGACCCTCAGCACCTTCTTATTATTACAAAGAATATCTAGATGCTCGTAATCGTTCGTATAGGAAAGTAAACTTTTCATTCCATGCAGATCTTGAGTTGTTCATTAAACTCAATAGTTTAGCTAAAATTTTCGTATCACCCACCTTTAGTTATGGGCTGAACTCTATCTATTCTTTCAAAGACAACGCAAAAGAAATTCCATTTTTTTATGGATTGAAGGGAGGGCTTGCTTTCCGCTTAAAATAAAAAAAGCGGGAAAAGCTTTGTGCTCTTCCCGCCCCACTTTATCTGTTAAAATTATTGTTTTGCAAACTTCCTTGTCATCCTTTTTCCCTCGGAAGTCTCGACTTGAATGACATAGACACCTTGTGACCAAGCACTGATATCCAATTCCGTAGCATTACCGCTAAACACCTCTGTCCCCCATAAATTATAAATCTTATAATAAGTCCCAGAAACTAGACTTACTCTAAGTAAATTAATTGCGGGATTTGGATATACTGAAATCAATGAAGACTCGGCAGGGTCATTAAGCCCTAAAACCTCCTGAGAGGTGTAGAAATATTGTTTGCCCAATGTAAAAGTCCAAGAACCTGAAGCAGAATAATAGTAAACCTCCGTAGTCCTATTACCATTGGCATCATACGTATAATCATACTTACTATAGCTTACCCATGCACTAGTTGCGGGATCCCAATAGGCATAGAGATAAGAGGTATTTTGGTTGGAGGCATCATAGATGTACTCTGTTTTCTCACTATTGACCCAAGTGTTCGAGTTCCAATAATAGGTAACAGAACTTATGTTGTTCCCTGCTGCATCATATGCATACTCAGACTTGGTACTGTTTCCCCAGGTTTGGGTATTGGTATCCCAATAATAATCCAAATAAGAGGTTTGATGCCCTTGGCTGTCATAAGTACTTGTATATTTACTCCCTCCTATCCACACATTATTGCTCCAATAGTAATCTTCGTAGGAGGTTTTATTGCCTTGACTATCGTAAGTATATGTATACTTTGTATTATTGAGCCAAACCTTCGTCGTATCGTTCCAGTAATAGTCAAAATATTCAGTGTTCAGGTTATTACCATTGTACACATATTTAGATTTTGTATTGGGCACCCACTTGTTATTAAACCAATAAAAATCTTGGTATAAAGTATCATTCTTCTGGGCATCGTAGGCATATTCATATTTATTGCTTTCAGTCCATGTACTAGATGAGGCATTCCAGTAATAATCGGTTTCTGAGGCGAAATTGCCTTGGGCATCATAGGTGTAAACATATTTACCGTCACCCACCCAAGTATTAGAACTTGTGCTCCAATAGTAGCTGATAAAACTACTCTTGAGTTGGTCACCATTATAAGTATATTCACTTTTGGTAGTATCAACCCATGAATTATTTACCCATTTAGATAGAATCTCAGTAGTTTTATGCTTGTTGGAGTCATAGGTATATGACTTCCTATAGCCCGATATCCATGTACTTGTAGTAGCATCCCAATAGTAGTCAGCATAGAGGGTTAAATTACCATTAGCATCGTAGGTATTTTCAGATTTCGTACTAAATACCCATGTTTTGTTGGTGGCATCCCAATAATAATCCACGTACTGCGTATTATTACTTTGACCATCATAAGTATTTACATATTTACTTGTACCTATCCAGACATTATTACTCTTATAATAATACGATTCGGTGGTTTCATAACCTTGACCTAGATCTTTGTATTCATACACGTATTTGGCAGTATCGATACTATTGGTAGCAGTATCGAGGGTAAAGGAATATGCAGAGTCTAGGACAGAAACTACAGAATCTACTTTAGAAAATACTCGGGGGTCTATTTTTTTTGCACTTAAGCCAAAGGAGAACGATAAGAAAATAAAAAGTAGTGATTTATTCATAAAAAGTAGTTTATATGAGAGTTCTAACATCATGCTATATTGAAAAAAGCTTCCAACAACTATGTCTAAAACTGTGAGCGAAAGGTTGCCTGCGTTTATAAGTATGTAAGTAACAAATGCGTAACACAGCTATTTATGATCAAGTATAGGCCCTTTTACTACTGAGAAATATTTTTATTTGACATTTATTCATATATATTTGACTATGAACACATGGAATCCTGAAATATACGCTAGGGCATGGGCCTTTGCCACGCTTGCACACAAAAACCAAGAATATGGAGGACGGTCTGAGGGACAAATGATTCCCTACATCAACCACATCAGTAGTGTAGCTATGGAAACAATTTGGGCGCTTCAACATTCAACTGAGGCGCATCAAGCCAACTTAGCAATACAATGTGCGCTTCTTCACGATGTGATAGAAGATACACCACATACCTATGGCGACATTCTAGAGGTTTTCGGCAAAGAGGTAGCTGATGGGGTAATGGCTTTGACCAAAAACGATCAATTGAGCAGTAAGGAAGAAAAAATGCAGGATAGCTTATATAGAATAAAGCAACAACCCCGTGAGGTATGGATTGTAAAAATGGCTGACAGGATTACCAATCTCTACCATCCACCCTATTACTGGACCAAAGAAAAGTTAGAGGCTTACCAAAGGGAGGCCGAGTTGATCCATCAACAACTCCATGAGGCAGATGCAGTGATAGCGAAGCGCCTAAAACAGAAAATAGAGGAGTATTCGATATTCCTGAAAGAAGTGAATCCCTAAATTCACTTCTTTCAGGATACTTAACGGTTACAAAGTATACCAAAGATTATCTCGTCATCAAAATAAAAGCACCCCAATCTCTTGGTCTGGGGTGTTCCTTGCGAATCTCTTGTACTGCAGATCTAAAGGATTGCTGTAGCTGGTTACTTTGGGTCCACTTTTCATAAAAGAGCGTCATGAACTGGTCGGTCACGTCATCTGGCACCTTGAATAAACTCATGATCAAGTTTCTGGCACCAGATATAAAGAGCCCCATCTGCAAACCTTGTACTCCCTCCCCTACCTGTACATCCCCTAGGGCGGTCTCACAAGCGCTCAGCACAATAAGTTCGGTATTGTTAAAATTCATATCCATAGCTTCATAAGCCGTAAATATTCCCCCAATACTTTTTTTATCATTGTTTTCCAATGCATCGCCTGCACCTTTGAGCAAAATACCTGAGCGTAGCAGCGGATTTTGAACAATCGCATCATTATCTAAACTCGCCCTGCTTTCAATATCTTGCTTGAAATATCCATGGGTTGCTATGTGAAATACACTCGGAGCCGTTTCAGGAAAGAGAGAGTCCCTGTCAGCACCTGTGTACAAAATAATATGAGTATTCCAGCCTTTGGCTTTTAAGATCTCACCAATCACGGCTACTTCATGCTCCGCGCCCTTAAGCTGAGGAATATGTCCCTCGGTTTTACTCACAGGATAGAACTCCGGATTACCACACAAAATAGCTGTTTTTTGCTGACTATGACCAACAAAATCCTCCTCTAGCAAATCTTTGGTATTGGTCATGAGCACAATATTGTTTTCATCTATCACATAAGCATTCTTTTGTGTATTCAATAGGGTCTCCACATTGATCTGATCAAAGACTCCTTCAGGAGAAAGGTAAATCGTGGCCCCATCAGGCAATATGGCTTTGATATCAGCCCAAAATACCTGATAGGAGTATTTGTCATCCGAGGCCAGTTTGAAAGCATTCCTGTAATAATTAAGATATCTTTTTTCAAGCTTGTTACCATTTTTCAACTTTACATACTTAGGTGGCATGCCATTAGGCGCTATAACAAGAGCAGCATAAATCACGGAGTCTGTAAAATCATCCTTGAAATCTCTGTACCGTAATATTTCCACAGCATACTCATTGGGTTTTAATTTTTGCTGGATAGCCTTCCAAGAAGATGCAAGTTGTTCTTTGCCATGCCCACCTTCTAGTCTAAACTCCACAGATGCCTCACTTAGTTTCTTTTCTAAATCTTCGATCTCGTCTTCCAATTTTTTCAAATCAAAGCCTTCGTCTTCACTACCGTTTACTAAATGATTGGTCAAGTTGATGCGTTTAGCTATAAGTGCACGATACGTCTTTCTTACGTCTTCATTGGTGCTTTCAAAAACTGATTTAAGCACCTTTGAGGTACTGCCCATCAAAATATGTTTGGTCTGGATCACATGATCATACATATTTCCTGTAATATCAGGCTGGGTACTCAGCACTTTAGTTGCTAAGGAGTTGTAAAACTCAAAATCACCCTTGATCATGTCCCAAAACTTGGCTTTTTGATTAAAACTCAAAGAACCAAAGTATTTTTGGGTAAAATCAAGGTATTGAGATGTCGTCTTTTCCAGAATTTTGAGCGATTTTTCGTATTTACCCTCTGCAAAATAGATCTGTCCCAATCTGCTCAATGCTCTAACATAGTTAGGATGATTCACGCTAAACAACTTTCCGTAGATCTGTTTTGCCACAGTGTAATGCTCCTCTGCAGTTTCATAATCTTTCTTGTACTTGGCCAAATCGCCTTGTAGCAGTTCTATATGGGCAACATTCACATTGTTTTTACCAAGCTTATCGTTCCATATTTTATGTGCTTGGCCCAACAGCTTAGTGGCTTCCTCATATTTTTCTTGATGCATCTTTAGCAATGCCAAAGCATTGAGATTTTCTGCGTATTTAGGATGCCCTTCATCCAAAATCATTTTATTGATCTCCATGGCTTGAGACAAATCCCGCTCCACCTCTGCTTCGCTATCACCTTTGTAATACTTCAGCATCGCTATTTCATTGAGAATTTCAGCCAACTTCAAGTGTTTCTTTCCCAACTTAAGTGTAGTGATATTGAGAGCCTCCTGTGCATAGCCCAGTGCCTTATCCATATCGCCCAAAGCCACGTTAAGTTTGGTCAGTAACAGTAATATCTCGGCATATTTCAACGAAGTCTTTCCAAATACCTTTTCAGTTATTTCTGACGAAGCGAATAAGTTTTTCTCGGCATCTCCATACTTGCCTGTCACCAGATATAGACTGCCTAATTGGTTGTATGTTGAGACCAATTCTTTACTATCATCCCCAAAGAGTTCTTTTTTGGTCTGATAACTGTTAAGCAATAAGCGCTCCGCGTCTTCATAGTTACCTGTCTCCATAAGGATCTTGGACTTCTCGTCAGCAGACCTAGCCACACTTACTTCCTTTTCATACTTCAATTTAGCCGATTGATTATAGGCTTTTTTAAAAGCAGACTTTGCATCGCCATACATCCCCAGAGCTTGATAGATCCTCCCCAAAGTTTGATAGGTTTCTATAGAAGCCGTCTTTTGATTGCCCTCCGCCTTACCGACCATACTCCTCGCTAATTCCGCTTCAGCCTTAGCTTGCTTATAGTCACCAATCTTTAAATACATATTGGCGCATTTCTCAAGCTCCAAAATATAGTTACCACTATAGTCACCGTAACATTCATTGGCCGATTGAGCTGCAGCATTATAATAAAACGATGCTGAATCATATCGCTCATTGAGATCGAAATAGTCGCCCTTGGTACTTAAAAAAGTATGGTACTGGGGGTGCGCACTGCTATATTCATTTACGATATACTTATTGAAGCTTTCTTCAAATATGGTCGCAGACTTAGAAAACTCATTGCTAAAATTGGTATAGATCTGCGCCAAGCCCATTTTTTTAAAATGAAGCTCAGGGGCATCTTTACTGTAAATCTTTTCATAAGCTCTATACAAACTCAAGGTAGAGTCTATCAAAGCTTTAGTCTGATAGTTCTTCTGAAATATCAAATTCTGCAATTCACGCATGCCCAGCCAAAAGTGATCCGAGGGATAGATCTTCGAGTTTGCAATGTTCTCTTTAAGATCCTCGTACGCATCAGCAGCTTTGGCAAAACGCTCTTGATTCAAATACCGCATCACACTATTGTATTCAGGCATGAGGCGCATCACATTATCATCAGGAAAGTATTTACTCCCACGATTCAGCTTCCTATTGTTTTTTTTGTAGGCTTTGTTCTGGTCCAACAGTACGTAGGTTTTATTGAGCTGGCCTCTACAATAGATCTCAAAGTCTGAATGGTCACTGATCTTTGAAGCTTTGGTAGCGCGCTGGTAATAGTCTTCCGCCTTCTGGTATTCACCTACACCATACAAGGCGTCACCAAGTTCTTTACAGGCCTGCACAAACTGCTCTTTGTTGGCAAACACGTCTATGTTATCAAACAAAAACTGAATGCTTTGCGCATTTTCGCCTCTTTGTGTAAGCAATTGCGCCTTGATCAGGTGAAACTCCACATATAGTCCTTGCCTTGTCTCACGCTCCGTACCAGAAACGATGGACACAACCCTCTCCCCCCTTCGATTAAGTACCAATTGTTGCTCTGCTATAAATTTATCATAACTTACTTGTTGCACCTCAAAGACTTGCTGTGCTTTATTTAAGAAACCATTTTTAATCAATGCTTTGAGATAGGTATTACCCGCACGCCTAATGTGCACATTGTTGGGATCCAAACCCAGCGTGGCTTGATAGGCCTTTTCAGAGTATTCGAGCGCCTTTTGGTAATTGCCCAACACCAAAAATACTTCTGCAAGCTCACGCCCTGCAAAGATGAGGGCACGCAAGGAGTCTTTGGGTATTTGAGCAAACAGATCCACGGCTTTCCCTACAGATGTTTCATATGTTTCAAAATCAGAAAGTTTATAGCGGTCCAAGGCCTTGTTGCTATAGGCATAAATGAGATGAGAGGGGTCTGCCACAGATCGTTGAGCTTCTGTTCGGACGATTTTGTCGGCAACCTTTGTACTTTTGTGGTAATAGCCTCGTTCGTGTCTAGTTTGTATGTCTCTATAACGTTTTTCGAATTTATCTCTGGCCAGAAGAAGTCCTGTGGACGACAACAACAAAATGAATAAGCCTCTATGCGTCATGATAGAATGTGATAATATGGTTTTATACTAAAGCTTTTTTGACAAAAATAATTAAAAAATGTGATGATTTGGAAATTTGCAGATGAGCCGATTTGGAAATAAGGTAATTTGAAAATTTAAGATGAGATGATTTGAGAATGAAGGTTGAAACTGATTACTGTGACCTGATAACCGTAAACCCCAAAACCCAACAAGCTAACCCCTACTCCACAATATCGATATTGTATTTCTGCAAAAGCCCAGCGATACCAGCTTTCGAAAATCTTGCCTTTTTGATCTTGTTGGCTTCTGGGTCCATGCTGTAGTTGTAAGAGGTCCTAAAGTCTGCTTTTTCTAAAAAAGTATTGCTAAATACAGCCCCTAAAAGATCACAATTGAGAAATAAGGCACCACCAAGGTCGCATTCGCTAAAGTCTACCTCCTTGAGGCTGCAGTCTTTGAACCTCACCTTTTTTAAGGGGAGTTTGTAAAAACAAGATAACTGCAGCATACAGCCTTCAAAATCTACCGAAAACAAAAAATGTGCACAAACATCGAAGTGCAAACCCAACAACTTACAGTCTTTGAATTTCACATCGCGAAGCCCTGTTTTGGAAAGCTTGGCCATACTGAGATTGCAGCCTTGAAACTCACATTCTAGAAAGTTGAGATGCATCATGTCTGCATTGGCGAAGCTACAATTCACAAACTTGCAGTTTTCATAATCACCCTTGGCCAATACCTCAATAGAAAAATCCATCTTTTCAAATACCTGCCCTTCTACATATCCTTTACTCATTGTTTCTTTATTACAGGTTCCATGGCTACATCCTGGACATAACACGATGGACAAACCTATCGATTATTTCGAAGCCAAACAATACAGATGAAGGTTTTTGAAAAAATTGCCGATGAGTATCTCAGAACCAAAAGAAACCCTGATGAGCTTGCAAACAAAAGCAAAAGGCTGCCCTGGTACAGGACAGCCTTTCATGACGTTTAATTTTGGAGGTTAGCCTATACGGATTCTAGCACATCACTTCTTTTAACATTGGGTCCCATTGCTTTAGAAGTTATGGTTTGCACTACATAAGCATACGGTCCATTAGAAGGCTTTTGCGCAATGTATGCACAGTACCAATCCGTTCCCCAAGGCAAGCCTGTGTCCCAATTGTGATTGTTTTGATCATCCCAAGTCCATTTTTTGGTATCGTCCTGTGGATTTGCTGGGAAATAATTTGAATTATAAACGTGGATTTGACCTTGTTGGGCTCTAAACGGTGCGTTTGTGCTCCATTTAATCCACAAATTTCCATGTGCTTCATAGGGCTCGATCACCCACTGAAATGTACCTACTGCCATTGTCTTTTCATTTTTTCCTACTCTGTTTACTATTAGGATTTTCAGAATACTCCTTTGCGCTGCCAATAGACCGTATGATCGTTCATCATTGACATCGCTATACAAAAATAGAAGCGCAGGTGTGCTTTTCCGAGAGGGTTTTTACTTGGTTAAAACAAGTGTAAGTACCTGTTTTTAAGAAACAAGGCCTACGAGAGTCTTTATAACAAACCACAAATACACCGCTAGCTATTGATAACCTGATTACCGAACTATCCAGCAAAATCAAACGGTAGAGTTGCCTCTTATCATCTTTGTCATGAAATGAGCCATTCACCAAATCATCTATCAAAAACATATTTTATTACACCAACAGAAGCTTGTAGAACACAAAATAGTCGTGACTATGGTTATAATAGTCATGACTTCTCACTCAATAGTCATGACTAACACTCCAGAAGTCGTGACTATCTCCATGATAGTCATGACTTCTCACACAAAAGTCATGACTATTCGCACGATAGTCGTGACTTTTACCTCAATAGTCATGACTTATGACTCAATAGTCACGCCTAAATTATTCGTAGTCATGACTATTTTGACTCTCCTAGCGGGGAAAACCATAATAGTCACGCCTAATAAGGTGCTAGTTAATACTAAGAAGAGAGCCGAAGCAAACTACAAAACACCCTTAAAGACTATTTCATGGCAGTTTCAGTACTCAGTTGTATTTCACTCAGCGATCTCGTTATTAGTCGTGCCCCATAATACAGAAGAGCGGTGCAATAAAGCGGACTCTGATATTTTTGGCATATTTTAGCCAATTTATTACCAGATACCAGCAATTGTGAGCTTCAGCATACTAGTTCATCGGTATAAAGTCCGTAAAAGACGCTGGTAAAATACCAAGTTTATTGGTAAAAATCTGGATAGAACCTCCCATTTTCATTGGGCTTCTAGTTAATATCTTCAAGTTTCACCTACTTGCCCAGCAAAACAATGGAATAGCCATAAATGGTCATTTTTATACATAATGAGCAAATTCACCTAAGAATATTTTGAAGTGTTCACGTAAATATTTTACTTGGCCCACAAAATACATCATATGAAAAAAATACTTGTCATGTCGGTGCTGGCACTGAGTAGTTCCACACTTTGGTCACAAAAAGTGGTAAAAACAATCTCAAATGAAACCTGCGCCTGCTTTAAGAAAGATCCAAAGAAAACTCTTGACGAACAAAGCACAGTGTTCCAAACTTGCTTGGGCAATTCCATGGTTAAAAATGCTGCTGCTGTAAAAAAAGAACTCAAAATCGACATCTCAACTGGCGACGAAGCAGCACTTGGCAAACTTGGTGAACTCGTGGGTGCTGATATGGCGGTGACTTGTCCTGAATTTCTAAAATACGCAATGGCACTGAATGACAGTCAAGGTTCTAACGCAGGACCAAGCTTGGACTCGTCAAGCTTTAAGGTAGATGCTGCCAAGGCAAAGAACCTTAAAGTCGGTAAATATAAGTATGAGGAGCTCTATTTAAATGGAAATTTCACCCCCATACCAGACTCTACCTTGTGTTTTGAGTTCCAAGGCAACGGCACTAAGTACTTCGACTACTCTGAGGGTGGCAAAAAAGTATATGTGTATTCTGTGATCTGGAAAAGCCCAACTGTAGCAGAATTAAAACTGTTGGAAAAGAGAAACATTACCGATGATGCGATCACCAAAATCGGCGACAAAGTGATCTTTACCATTAAAAACACTGAAAACGGAGCTTACCATGTAGAACATTTCTTGGTGCGTGTTGGTCTGAAGACCATCTCTAAAGTGGTAAAGAAATAGTATTAGCAAATTTACGAGCTTAAAAGGCCCAAGTGAAATATATGTCTCACTTGGGTCTTTTTTTAAAATTCCCATCTGTGACCAGAAAGTGCTACAATTGTTTGATTTCACCCTTAGGACAACATTACAATAGTATAATTTATTTCTTCTCTACAACCACCTGGTTTTCGATTAAATTCTCCAATGAAGTTCGTTTTTTCTTTTTGAGTGCTTTGAAAAAAACAGGAGAGAGTCCTGTGATCTTCTTAAACTGGTTTGAAAAATGCGGAACACTGCTATAGTGTAATTTAAAACAAATCTCCTTCAAACTCATTTCGTTATAAATAATTAGCTCTTTGGCCCGCTCTATCTTATTAATGATGATAAATTGTTGTAGCGTACTGCCTGTAACTTCGGAAAATAGATTAACCTGAATTCGGGATAAGGAATTGTTTATGAGCCGACGCACTGTGGGCGGTA
>CAMFLX010000062.1 GCA_945957555.1 uncultured Cytophagales bacterium | reverse complement strand
ATTTGAGGTAGCATTTTGTCGCAGTAAATTTCTAATGATTATTCTGGGTTAAAAAAGCATGCCCTACACAGAGAGCATGCTAGACCTATTTGGGCACTTATTGTCTTATGATCTTCTGAACCAATACACCCCGTTCACTCTTAACAGATAAGAGGTAAATGCCGGGGGTGAGGTGCGTGCCTACGGCTTGTTGATTTTCGCCTTGGCCTTTTTCAACCAAAACACCCTTCATGTCGGTAATTTGATAATTAAATGCCCCTTCCTTTCCGATCACCAACCCCTCACTTGCAAATGGATTGGGAGATAGTGTCATTTTATTCTCGTCTTCCTGGTCCAAGCCCGTGATCACAGAGCTAAAGGTCACATAATTCAGGTTGATGTAACTTGTAGTCCCCACGGTTATACGTAATACATGTTGGCCAGCAGTAAGCGAAACATTGTTCACAGAGGTAGTTGCCCACGTTTGCCAAGCCCCAGTATTAGGAATCGCTATGTTATTGGCTATGGCCGTTCCGTCCATATCCAAAGACAAGGTACGACCGTCACCATTGCATGCGACTCTCAAGTCTAACTTGTAGCTACCAGTTGCAGCCACATTTACAGTGTATTCCAACCACTCGCCTGCTGTAGCAAAGCCAAGGTTATAGCCGCCTCCAGCATCGGTACAAGTTTCTATGTCCACGTCTTCATCCGTACGGTAGTTGACCACGGGTGTTACTGCGCTTCCTGGAGAATCATCACTATAGGCAACGCCATTACCTCCTAAGTCATATTCTTCCACTTGGATCGTACCAGGGATGGGGTGTATAATGCCGTTATAAGGCCCTTGAGGCACATTTACCTTGATCGTTATGGCAGTAGAAGTGGTTTTGTTTCCAGCATTATCCGTAGCCACCGCAGTGATTGTGTAGGAGCCTTTTGCAACATTCGTCCAAGCATAGGCATAAGGCGAAGTAGCATCTTCTCCGAGTTTGGTAGTGCCATTGTAAAACTCCACTTTAGAAATCGTGCCGTTAGGATCAGATGCTGTGGCTGTGAGATTAATGGTAGCAGGACTTACAAATGTACTATTATTGGCAGGCGCAGTAAGATTTACGACCGGCAGTCCTGTTACACAAGCATCCACATTGGTATATTTTTTCACAAAGTTCCAGATACCAACAGAGGAGTTGTAGTTCACGTCGTTAGAAGGCCAATGCCCTTTGCCAGCCAAGGTAACCAACACGTATTTGGTATTACAATCACATGGCGACCACGTACTTGTGGTATAACCATTTGACTTTACCACTACCGCTGTAGTGGGACATTTCAATTTCGTCCTCCAACCTGCAAAGTAATCCAAGAGCTTTTGATCATAAGGAAAAACATCATCCGCATCGCCATGTGTTTGAATAATGGGAATGGGGCGTGAATTATTATGAATGGAATTAAAAAGCATACAAGATACTGGCGCAAATGCCGCAATTTTGTCTGCTATATTGCTGGCTGCATGATAGGTGAGCATACCACCCATCGAAAATCCAGAAAGATAAACGCGAGTCCTGTCTATATTGTATCGGGTTACCATCGATTCAATAATCGCCAAGATAAAGTTGATATCCTTCATGCCACTGATGTCCCAGGAATTGTTTTCACCTGCGGGGTATACTACTACAAATTTTGCAGTATCAGCGACTAGCTCCCATTTTGTTTGATTTTTCTGATAGGTAATATCCTGATTCAGACCATGCATCGAAATCACCAAGGGCCTGTTTGCTTGTATTCCTGTAGGAGCATAGACCAGCATACTACGATTGGCACCACCTACGTTTATGGTGGTCATTTGTGCATTTGTGCTCAAAGAAAGCAACACTACACCCACAATCGTTATTAATTTACGGGTAAACATTTTTTTCATATTGTCTATTATTAAAGAGTTATTTTTTCTGAATTTTAAGTACTTGAGAGCCCGTTTTACTTTCGATATCCAAGCACTACAGGCCTGCTCTCAAATCTGTTTGCGCATACCATGGCCAATGATCAAAAGCCTTCTTGCCCAACATGCTAACGGTTCCCTGTCTCACCGATTTTTTCAAATGAAGAGAAACTTCAAAAGAACATGGATGCATTAACCTACAATTCACTGCAGTTTTAGTAATCATTATTTGTCTAAAAACATAATTATCTCAAAAATGAATTTTACTATTCCAAGATTGGAGGGTAAACTTTTGAGATTAGAGTTTAGACATTATATATAAATACTATTGTACCTATCCCTATTATGAACTATTTTTTCTGAATTTTAAGGACCTGAGAACCTGCTTTACTTTGAATATCCAACACATACAGTCCCCTTTCTAGGGTTTCGCCCAAATCTATTTGCCCTTCCCCTTGGCCGCTTTCCAAGAGTCTTCCAGACATATCATATAACTGATATGTATATGCTCCTGATTTTTCCAAATGAAGAACCGAGGCAAAAGGATTGGGATATACCGATATTCCATCTTGAACTGAAGCATCCTCGGTATGGGTAACCACCGAACTGAACGTCAAATAATTGATATTCACATAGCTGGTAGCCCCAATGGTCAATCTTAAAACATGTTGCCCTGCTGTTAATTGTACATTACCCACTTTCACGGTAGTCCAAGTTTGCCAAGCACCTGTATTGGGTATGGCAATGTTACTAGCTATCGTAGTTCCATCCATAGACAAAGAAACCGTGCGACCGTCCCCATTACAAGCAGCCCTCAAGTCTACCACGTAGGCGCCAGCACTTGTCACATTCACAGTATATTCCAGCCATTCAGCCGCCGTGGCATAGCCAAGGTTATAGCCACCTCCCGCATCAGTACATGTTTCAATATCCACATCTTCATTGGTTCTGAAATTCACGGTCGGTGTTACCACACTACCTGGGCTGTCGTCAGAGTAGGCAATACCATTGCCACCTACATCATAGTTCTCTACCTGAATAGTCCCAGGAATCACCTGAGCGGTTCCATTATAGGGACCTCGGGCCGCATTTACTTTAATTTTTACAGAATCAGCTGCACTGTTCCCCGAATTGTCAGTGGCCACAGCACGTATGGTATAGGCACCAGCCGCTACATTGGTCCAGCTATAGCTATAAGGCGAACTGTTGTCGGTGCTGAGCAAAGTATTGCCATTGTAAAACTTAACACTACTGATGCTCCCACTCGTTGCGGTGGCCGTAGCCGTTATGTTTATAGAGGCTGGTGCTGTAAATACAGCACTATTGGCAGGCGCAGTAATGCTCACCGTAGGCAGGCTCGTTTTAGGCAATAAACTCAACATCATATTGGCATATCGCTCACCTAAGGTGCGGTATGAAGCAGGTGTGAAATGCAAGTTGTCGCCTTTGTGTGCCAAATTGGCCGCAGAAACAACATGTGAATTGGGAATAACGCTCGGTAACTTGGCAATAATGGAATTATGACCACCACAGGCCCCTCCCATGGCAGTAGTTACCAATTCGCCCGCCAGTAGAGGGGTCTTGGTAGGGTCTAAGCCCAAGTCTGTAATGAGGTTGTTATAGATGGCTTTTATTTTGTTGGGCCAATCACTTTGACCATTATTGGTTTCACCCTGATGCAGCAAAATACCTTTGATCACACCGTCTTTCTGAGCCAGTTTGGCCACTTGCACCAGTCTAGCGTATGGATTTCCTCCGTATTCATTGATTGTCCCCACCATCCAAGAGGGGGCTGTAGCCACATAGGCACCATAGTTAACTTTGTCGAACAAGGCAATGTCGCAACCGCCAATAGCCACAGGCACCACACCTACTTTTATATTGGTGGGCAGGTTTGCCACCATGGTTCTCCCAAAGTAGTCTGAAGGGCCAAGGCCCGTATTACATCTCACAAGGGGTGGTGTGGCCGTTTGCCATTTGCCTATAGTATATGATTTTCCTCCAGAGTTACAATTGACCGCACCCATTACCTGAAAGCGACTGTCTACCCCTGTTTTATCTTGTGCTTCTATCACGCCGTTGCCTTCCATATTCGACTGCCCAAAGCATAGATAGATATGAAAGTTGGGGTCTTGCGCACGAGACACCATCATGCTGCTCAATAACACGATGACCAAGGACAAGACAGATGTGCAAGACGATCTCAGATTCCTCCAAGCTACATGCCCAGATTTCTCAATCCCCAAGCTATCCATTCTTACTCTTTGTATACTGTTTGATTGTTTTTGTAAATGCTCCCTCATAAGCAATTGCTCTTTTAAAATTTGCCATTTACAATCCAAGGATCATTTAGGTAAGCATGATTCGGTTAAAAATATAATTTTTTTAAATTAAAATTTTACTATTCCCAGATCGAGGAGAGACTTTATAAGGAAGGGATGAGACTTTAAAGGTTAGACATGTTCACACTTACTACCCACATAGAGCGCTTTGAACTCTACGGAGAGGAGGGGTCACAGAACGCGTCTTTCATCCCCCTCTCCTTCCGATGCTCGGAACAAGCTCTTCGAAGGGGGACGCTCTCATTCCACGGTTCTTTATGTCTTCAGAAAGTCTCCCTACCCAACGTAATCTTTCGCGCTACCTCCAAGACTCTTTGACATTGGTTGGAAAGTCCCCCTTCGAAGGGGGGCAGGGGGATGAGACAATGTCCTCGACTTGTCGGGAGGGCTGGGGGATGACGACAAACAAAACAAAAGCCCAGCACAAGCGACACACATCTGCCGCCCATTCTGGGCTTAAGTTCATCGGAATAAACACATTGCTATAATCCTGTCGCCTCTTCGAGGCTGTCCTGAAAGAATTCATGTATCATCCAAATACACGAATAGACAACACTCTATCTTATTCTTTTAAATGCCACTGGGTGACGAAAAACGACTTTACCTGCTCAAAATCTTTAAATTGATTTGAATTAATAAAATACTCCTTTCCTTGATACGCTAGTCTAATAAACTGCCCTTTATCATCTCTAAATTTAGATGGCACCAAGCATATTTCCGAAACCAGATGTAAGGGTATTTCCAACTTGGCTCTTCCTGTCAATAGAAACCGAAAAACAACTTTGTCTTTGTATATATAGGGCATCGAGACTTTTACACTCAATAGAAAAATATAAAACAGAGCTATTGCCATAACTACTGATAGGATTAGAATAAAAACATGATCTCTTCCATGCTTAATGAGCCAAGAAGGGGCCACTATTAAAAATAAGATCAAACCCATTGTAATGTATGCCAATACAAAAATCGACTTGAATCTTGTTATCCTTTTAGGACCAAATAAAATTTGATTCGACGGTAACATATCTTAACCACTTAGAAATAAACAAGCTGCACTATTTAGCATACTCAGACTATTTATCTTATCAAACTTCGTAAATAAAAACAAAGAGCCAAACTTCCATTCGGCTCTTTGCTTTAATCAATATCCAACTAGTAAATGAATCTAGAAAAATAACCTCCGGGATCAACTTTAATGATAAAAACACAAGCCAATACACTCAAAAGAAAAACAAATAGATATGTCCTTTGATATGTAAACTTCCTATTGATCATAGAGATAATCAATGTAACCAATATACAAATCCATACAGAATGTAGTGCAATTAGCATTCCAACGAAGGTAATGCGCCAAAACACGTAATCATCACCCACACCAGACCATACATTGGCACAAAAGAGTAGCACCCAAATAAATGGTATGAATGAAAGTAGAATTTGGATGGCTTTTAATATTGTTAAAGACTGATGACTTTGAATCATTTTCAATTATACTCAAATACCATAAAGACAGCTTAGTCTCTAACCCAAAGAAAAATTTCTGGAAAAGCAAAATAGAAGACAAAAAAGCCTGCCAGCCCTATGAAATATACCCATGTGCTCCATTTATCTAGAGTATAGTTTTTACGAAATGTTAAGAATCCTAAAACATTTACCACCGCCCAGACAATCACCGAAGGGATGCTAATCAGTAGTACCAAAAATTCAGCAATATGTAAAAAATTATACTGAGGAATTGAATAAGGATCTTGCCTCAAACCATAATAGGGGATCTGACCTAGGTATATACTATATAACACGACCTCCATAATAAATAACAACAACCAAACGAAGGGGACGTATCCTAGAAGCATCCCCATGACCCTAAAAGTATTTCTCATTATTACTCTTTTTTACTTTTATTACCAATCGTACTTTCTTCTGAACCATTATGGTATACCGCCCCTGATGAACTAGAGCGAAGTGCTCTTCAAAGTTATCCCAGCAACCACCATAAAATTCCTTTTATATTCAAAAATAAAAGGGAATAAAAAACTATTAAAAGCACTGAAACAAAAATGTGCTTTGGCAACACACTGGGTTTATAAAATATTAACCTTAATAATATAGAAATTATAAATATTATAAATGCAAAACAGCTTATCACATACATGTATCCCAACCAATATCTGCCAACCCCTTTAATGATTATTTCGTTGTCATTCTCATTTAGACTTGGAAGCCGACCAAGCGATATTGCAGTCACTAAATAAACGAAAGCAACAAAGCACATAAACGCTAACAAATATATTGATGATATTTCGTAAGACTTTACTGATATTTTTTTCCAATTCTCTTTCATATAACATATTATTTATAAGCATCCATTAAACTTTGCCAACTATCATCAGGAAGCCCTACTTCACCATATTTAGGCATGACTGACTCTGGAAAGTTGTGTTATAAATATACTATCAGCATATTATTCCGATGAGGTGCCAATCTTTTATGTTTTACAGATGACAGCTACGATAAAAACATATTAAAGGTCTGAAAAATTACCGAAATCACCATCCATCGTACTTAAATTAATCCAGTAAGCTCAAGTCAAGCGCCCGCACAAGCCCCTCATACACCTCCTCCGCCAGCACCCGCATCGCCGCCAGATCAGTCACCTGCACCGAACCCTGTATTGCTTTCAGGCTCAGCGCCGCATAGCCATCATACAGCTCCGCGCTACGCTCAGCCTTCTTCAAGCCCATCAGCTTAAACACCACCGTACTCAGCTGCGGGTAGTACGCACTCGCATCCACCCCCAGCATACGTAGGCCATAAATCAGTTTGTTCACCATGAGATCATTGGCAATGAGGTCAACGATCAGCTTTTTGCGTTTCTTTGAGATCATATCTTTTTTTGATTTAAATGTTTATTCACTATAGACCTACCAAGTCTTGAAGACTTGGTAGGTCTATCATACCCGCCAGCGTTCTTTCATCCCCCTACCCCCTTCAAAGGGGGACTTTCCAACCAAACTTTGAATATCTTGGCATTACTCCCAAAAAACACGACAAACTAATCTGGTTTTAATCACCTAAAACCATGCAATGAGGGCGTCCCCCTTCGAAGAGCTTGTTCCGAGCATCGGAAGGGCTGGGGGATGATTTCTCATTTCCCCCCACAAATCTACCACCCCGACCCCATCCATCCACCACCTTCGGCCGATAAGCTATCGGCTGCGCACCGATAACTTATTACACCACAAAACACACCGCATACTGGACTTTTTGCCTATTATCATTATCTTCGTAGCATGGAACAAAAGATAGGAAGAAAGATCAAGAAGCTGAGGGAACTCCGCAACTACTCACAAGACTACATGGCCGCGCAGCTCGGCATCTCGCAGTCTACCTACAGCCAGCTCGAGACCGAAGACGCAGGCCTGAGCCCCGACCGCCTCGAAAAGATCGCCCACCTGCTCCAGATCACAGTCTCTGATATTGAGAATTTTGATGAAAGGATGATATTTAACGTGACACAACATAATGAAAAAATAGAATCTCAAGGAGTTGGTTATGTCCATCACTTTCATGAGAATAAAAATATGAGTGAGAAGATCTTTCAACTCCAAGAAGACAAGATCCGCCTCCTAGAAGAACAAGTACAAATGTTGAAGGAGAAGATTAAAAGCTTGGAGAAATAAGAATTTCGAATGAATACATAAAAGCAAAGGCTCCGAGAAATTGGAGCCTTTGCTTTTGTACAGAACGCATCTTTCATCCCCCTACCCTTCCGATGCTCGGAAGGGCTGGGGGATGACAACAAAAAACAAATCAAAAGCCCAGAACAAGCGACACACACCTGCCACCCATTCTGGGCTTGGGTTCATCGACATGAACTCATTGCTATAATCCTGTCGCATCTTCGAGGCTGTCCTGAGAGATTTTGGAAAACAACCAATATTTAACAAAGTCTATGAAAGCATAATTTTATAGTTTTCAAATAATGGATTAGGAAGTGAAGGGATATTTGACGCATGAATTAATGATGAAACCTGGCTTGATAGATTATTAAGAACATTTTCTTCCCTAATAAATTCCGAAAAGTCTTTTGAGATCAAATTTGATGCATAGGTAAGCACAATGTTAACTAAAGGTATTAATTCAGCAATCACATCATTCAAGCTTTTATTTTTAGTATTAGCATAATCAGGTGTTAAGCCGATATGTGATATGTCAATATTCTTCGAAAGGATTACTGGTAAACTCTTACCAATAACCGCCATTAAAAAATATTTAAACCTCAAATTCCTCAGCAACAATAACTGCTTATCTTCAATTTGTATAATTGTATTGTTTGATCTTTTAGTTTTAAGTTCATTTCTTTTCTCATCAATCGCCCTAGCCAAGGCAAACGCGAATAATATATGCCTAGCTTTCTTATCCTCAAAAGCAGTACGATACATTTTTTCACTTTCAAAAACACCATTCTTCCCTCCATTTGCTTCTAAAAAATGGCCCTCTAAGGCTATAACAGGTTGAATAACATTTTCAATACCTAATTGAGATGTCCCACTGAAACCCCGTTTTAATGAGTATGTATGCCCAAGTGATTGAAATTCCTCCGCAATTCTTTTTTGTTCACTAGAATTACTAAACTTATCCCAAGTTGTTATTTTGTTTTGGGTATTGTTAAATTTCACTATTTCATTAATCGTCTCAGCATCAGAACACTCAATAATCCTAGTAGGAACCCTAACTTCATCCAAATTAACTTTTATATCTAATGACCCTATTGACCCTGTTGTTTGAGCTCCATTTATTATTGATAACCCTTTTAAAAAATTCTTATTATTTTTTTTCTCAATCTTGGTTGTAAGAATAGTTATTCCATTATTGTAAACCCAGAAATTATTGGGAGTTTTCTCGGCAGTATTTTTTATCCCTAAGTTTATCTTCTTTATTTTACTAACACCTAGAAAACCTCTATAGTTTGCAGAAAACAAATTAGCTCCATGTGTATTAAATATAGTTCTAAGCCAATTACCAGGTACTGTCAATATATGAGCCTTCCATTTTGGCCCTTGCTCAGTGAACTTAATTTCAGATGGACACTCTATTTCATCCATAACCACAATGGAAGATTCTATTTCTGTAAAAAGCTTTTCTATGTTACTAGAGCCTAATTCTTTATATACTACTTTAATATTTGATTCAATCTTTAAAGATTTTTTTAAATGATCAGCAACAGTTATCAACTCTTTGCTTACTGCAACCGATTCCGGCAAATTATGTACATACAATAAATCTATCTGCTCTATTTCCCCATTTTCAAGAGATTCCCTGCAATCTTCTATAATTTCTTTTAAAGGTTTAGGTATATTAATAAGATTTCCTGAAAAAAGCCATGCTGCTGCTGTATTCAAATCCGATGCCTTATTTGCAGGAGCACTATCATTTTTCTTAGAGCTATAATATCCTTGGGCAAATATAATTTTGCTATTATCACGATCTAAACGAATAAAATCAATCTTCTTATCATCAGATCCATCTGTTAAAGATTCAGACCCCAGCTGTATTGTATCTGAAAAGTCCATATACATTGCTAGAGTCCAAATTAAATAAGCATTCCCTTCTCCAAACTTTGAAATCAAGTCTGTATTTAATTTGAAGCTATTAAAGTGATTCATAAAGTATTATTATAGTTTACTTTTAAAATTAAATTTATAGTATTATTCTGATTTAGCAAATAAAAGGCTTAATAACCAGGAAGTAAAATTCTGTTAACCAAACAAAGTCAACGATCATTTAGAAAAGATTTCCTAACCCAACATTACAACATCTAAATATAATTTCCAAACCAATGTAATAAAATTTCTATGAATCTACCCTCACAAAATATAAAACCTGAAATCAAACCTAAAAATGTAACCCCAAAACCCCTCATAAAGGCCAAAATCCGTAAAAACCCTGAGCCTATCCGTAAAATCACGGAATTTTACAAAATTTCGTGTGCTTTCTATGGCAAGAAACAATAAATCTATTATCTTCATCGTTGATATCATACTTATTAAAAAGTAAATCCATGACACAAAAAGTAGAACGTAGCTACAGCATCAAGGATGCCGACCTACTCCTTACGGCGTCCACCGTAGTCGAAAACGCCAACTCAGAAAAGGAATTCCTGCAAAAAGAACGGAGCGTATGGCGAGACCCCTTCTTCAACGACATCAGCAAGCGTATCGACCACGCCATACAAACCAATCTCGGCTACGACAGCGCCAAACACCTGCGCAAAGCCACCCTCAGTATCAACTCGATTCAGGCGGAGGCAGTAACGGACCTCGCCATCTGCAAGGTACAGATCCAAGAAGACTTCAAGAAAACGCCTGAGCGCCGCAACGAGATCCTTACCGAGCTGGGCTTTAACCTGTACACCGACATCAAGAAAAACGGCAACCAACAGGAGCTCGTGGGTCTGCTGTACCAGTTCAAGACCAACATGACTGAAGACCTCAAAAAGGAACTGATAGAGAAGGGCATCTCGCCCACGCGCATAGAGGCGATCATCAAGCACGCCGACTTCCTACACAGTGCCAACGTACTCCAAGAAGCCAACAAAAGCGCGCGCAAGGTACAGACCGTAACCTCAGTAGCAGAACTCAACGACTTGTATAGCGACATCATCAGCATCTGCAAGATCGCCAAGCCCCTCTATAGCAATCAGCCACACAAAAAGGACCTCTTTAGTTTCAACAAGATCAGCAAGACGATCAGTGGCAAGACCACAAGCGCTGCAAGTGCCAAAAAGAAACCTGAATAAAAGTCTAAACCCCGTGTAAAGCAACAAAGCCCTACCAGCCACCCATGGCTTGTAGGGCTTTTCTTATTCACTAACCCCTTCCCAAAACTCCTGAATATCTTATGGAAGCTCTTCCGCATGTTATGGAAACTCCTCCGCATGTTATGGAAACCCTTCCGCAACTTATGGAAGCTCCTCCGCAACTTATGGAAACTCTCCCGCAGCTTATGGAAAGTCTCCCGCAGGTTATGGAAACTGCTCCGCATGTTATGGAAACTCTCCCGCATGTTATGGAAACTCTTCCGCAACTTATGGAAACTCCTCCGCATCTTATGGAAACTCTCCCGCAGGTTATGGAAACTCTCCCGCATGTTATGGAAACCCTTCCGCATGTTATGGAAACTCTTCCGCAACTTATGGAAGCTCCTCCGCAACTTATGGAAACTCTCCCGCATGTTATGGAAACTCTCCCGCATCTTATGGAAACTCCTCCGTAGTACTTAGCCATAGCGCAAACCATAGCTGCCCCTACTCTCCAAGGGTTTCGAACCCCTTGGAGAGTTTCCCATGGCAAGACAAACCCTCAATTATCTTCCAGTTCACATAGGGGCAAAGCCTTAACATGATCGAACAGCGATTATCATCCCCCTACCCTTCCGATGCTCGGAACAAGCTCTTCAAAGGGGGACTTTCCAACCGAATCGTTAAAGTCTTGGTAATCATCTCTTTCATCTTTACTCTTTCATCTTTCATCTAAGGTCTAAAGTCTAACTTCTCTGAAAGCCCCAAAACGACAAAAAGCAAGCCTTGTGGCTTGCCTTTTGTCATAAAAACTAGAATTCAATGATGGTATGAGGGGAAAGTGTACCGATGCTTGCCGCATCGGCCCTTCCGTGATATTATTCTACAACGATCTTCGTTGTTTTCTTACCTACTTTAAGGATGTAAAGACCTTTGTCTACACCAGTCATGTTCACTTTAGTAGCAGCGCCAGACTTTACCAATACACCTTGTGTGTTTACTAGAGAGAAGTTTTCTTCAGACTCAGCGATGTAAAGAGTAGCATTTTGAGCCACTGGGTTTGGATATACACCTGCGTTAAGATCGTAAGTAACTTCACTTAGACCACTGATCAGCACTAGATCATTTACTGGTCTAAAGTTAGGATTAGTGAAATTCTGTGGATCGATCAACAAACTTCTGATACCCCAAGGAGCTACGTTGATCCTGTTGTCGTTGCCTGAATTCTTAAGCCAAGTATCCAAAAGATCTAGGTTGGTACCATTCTTTGCGGTATCAGCTACTGTAGTAGAGCCAGACTTCAAAGTACTCGCTATCTCTACAAGACCATTGTTGGTTCTCAATGATGTCGAAGAGAATGCTTGTGCTGCTGAACTGTTTGAGAAGATATTGCTTTGGATCATTGCAGAATCCGTTCTTACAACTTGCGGCGTTTTAGATACACCAAAGTTAGCCATAGAAGCAGAACCGTCGATCATCAAGAAGTTTCTGTAACCCATGAAAATCGTTTTTACGATTGACTGTTTAGAGTTTCTTCTGATTCTAGCACCTCTTCTGAAGGCATTTTTAGTAGTAGATGACTTAGTAGTAGCATAAGTAGAATCCTGAGAGATAGGACCTACCATAGTGAAGTTTGAAAATACTGCACTAGTGAATGGCGTGTTTGAAGAACCAGCAGCATCGTTGTCCGACTCGAAACCTTCTGATGTAGAAGCACCACTTTGAGCACTGTAAGTACCATCGAAATACTTTGGATGTTTCAAAGCTACACCAAATTGTACTTTACCACTGTAGCCGAAATCTGTATCAAAATCATCATCAGTAGTTATGTAAGAGATCAAATGTTTAGCGTTTACAGTACCACCAAACCACTCAAAAGAGTCATCGTTAGAGTAAGATACTTGTACGTAGTCTACTGTAGTACCAGAACCTACACCACCAAAAGTGATCCCGTTAACTTCCTTGTTCACGTCAAGCGCAACACCAGCAAACTCAACTCTTAAATAATTCAAAACTCCAGAGTTATCTGCATCGTCAGTACCACCAAAAGCACCACCAGAACCAGATAGGTAGCCTGTTAACTTATTGAAACCTTCCAAAAGAGGGTTAGTCTGGTTGGTTCTAGCTTTACCTGTAAGTACTAAACCAGCCCAATCCCCTCTATCTCTTTGCCCAACAGGAGCATTAGAAGTCATTACCACAGGCTTATCAGCAGTACCGTTTACAAATATTTTACCACCACGCTCTACGATCAACATAGCGTAGTTACTAGTTCCTTTTGTAGCATCTACATCGCGGTATGCCCTTATTACTGTACCTGCAGGTATAGTTAAAGAACCACCATCTTTAATAGCCACGATACCTGACAAAAGATAAGTTTTGGTTGCGTCCAATGTAACTGCCGTTGTAATCTCTTTAACGCCATTACCACCGCCCAAAGTAGTTTCATCACTTACTGCAGCATAGTCTTTGTTTTGAGGATCGAAATTAGTCCATCCTGTTTTTGTCCAATCCTTAGATTCGTCAGAACTCAACGCACCTATATAATCTGTTTGCTCAAAAAACGAGTCTTGAGCTTGAATGTTTGTGATTCCTAAAGCAAGGAAAGCAATACGTAAAAAGTTTCTTTTCATATCGTCTAAATTATAACGACACAAAAGTAGAACTCACCTGTTTACTGAATATAAAGGTGGGATTATGATAATGTTATTAAAGGTTTTGTTTATTAAGCGATTGTTAACAAGAAAATTTATTGGTTATTGGTTATTGGTTATATTATTATTTGAACTCAATAAAGGCAAGCACTATGACAATCGTATCCTAGGTTTAAACCTATGAGGCTTTATTCTCATCAATAATCAAGCGAAAGGGTGGCTGGATTGTTTGGCCACCTTAAGATATCGGTCACCCTAAAGAGTCTCAAATAACCCATATAAAAAACAAAGGTTATGCACTACCTAGTGCATAACCTTTGTATGGGAACCGTATACCTAGTATACTATATCAACCTATTTAAAAAGAAGCCGCCAGCGCTAGTGTAAATGTGTAGCCCAACTTACTTCTGAATATAGTATTGTCTGTTTCTTCATCAAACTTCCTGTTATCATTGTTATCATTATAGAAAATCAAGTCTTGATGTAGGATATCACCCCAAGTACCTTTGATGGTGAATTTCTTGATTGTTTTAGCCACTTGAAAATCAACCACCGTCCTTGGGTTTTCGAAGATATTGTAACCATTAGGGTTTATAGCACCTTTGCTGATATCTTTGGTAGGTCCTACCAATGAAAGCCTACGCCCATATTTGTTTACTGAGAATGTGGTGGACCAACCATTGTTTGCATTGTCATAACCAAGTGACAAATTCAACAAATAGGGCGATTGTCCCTGAAGCGGCCTTCCTTCTATGGAACTAGAACCTTCTCTCACTTCCACCCTAGACTGTATCACAGCCAAGTTAGAGGTAAAATACAAGAAATTGAAGAAGTTCTTCTCCGATTTACGACCTATAAAGTCGAAGGTCTTCTTAAACTCCAACTCTAAGCCATACACCCTTGCACGCTTCTCGTTGGAAAAGGTAAAAGTTCTGAAAGTAGGCTGCGTAGCATCGTATCTTTGTTCAATAGGATTGTTGATCACTTTATAAAAACCACCGATGGATACGATTTGATCAGCCGTTGGTAAAAACTCGTACCTAGATTCGAAGTTATAAATATCGGCCTGCTTCAAATTATTATTACCGATCACGTCTGCATTTTGCAAGAAGTCGAAGAAGGCAAATTTGGCCACCTCTCTAAACTCTGGTCTGTTCACCGATTTGTAAGCACCAAGCCTCAAGTTTGATTTCATCGGGGTCAAGGAGTAGTTGGCGTTCAACGATGGCAAGAACACATTTTTCTTTAAGGCACTTGTCACCCCTCCTGAATTCACCTCTTGTTCAAATTTCTCATAACGTAAACCATAAGACAGTTTCAGCTTTTTATTAAAATTTTGATCCAACATCAAGTAACCTGCCAACAACTGAGAGTTGGCATCGTACCTCCTATCAGGCAGAGGGGTAGGATCATGCAAAAAGGTCTTGTAGGTTTCGTAGTTCGTATTGTTAAAGTCAAGACCAGGGCTGTTCAAGTGTGCCTCACCTTGTGGAAGGTTATGGAAAATGTATTTGTACGAAGTAAAGTCCCTAGTTCTCGCCTGGTGGAAAACCCCAGCCTTAACAGTAGTACTCACCAAAACACTGTCTGACGAGTTTAAACCATAAGCCGCATTGAGCATTTGAGAATTGAGCGACTCATCAAGATACCCAAAAAACCTTCCGTTACCAGCACTAAAGTCATTGCCAGTAGAAATTGCCGTTTGAGCAACTCCGTCATCATCTACGAAAGACGAATAAGTAGTTACTCTGTAATCAGGGATTTGTTTGGCAATTTTAGTATTGCTTATGTTCCAGTCGATCTTCAGGCGCTTGCCCAGCAAATTGTGTTCACCCAAAAACTGATGCGTACGAAGTCTATTGTATAACATGATGGTAGAATACTGGCGAATGCCCACAATGTTCCCATCGGCCATACCAGCAGTCCCAGACCTAGAAAGATTACTTATAGTACTAGCAATACCGTTCATGCCACGATAATCGATCCTGTGGTTTTTGGCAATTTTGGCACCCACATTAATCAATCCCGAACTATTCACACTCATGACCCCTGCGGTATCTCTGTAATCAGAGTTTAAGCCTCCGTTATCAAAATCAGCCTTGTAAAACCGCGTCACCCTTTGCGTATTGGTATAAGTCTGGTTATAGTTATAAGCACCAACCACACCCAGCTCAAATTTTTCCTTCTTCACCAAAGGAGCTCCTACAGACACGTTAAACCTAGAGCCGAAAGGAGCCTTTAGCTGCTGCAGGTTATAGTTATTGTTAAATTTCTTAGTATCCTCAACATAGTCATTCAACAGCGCCCCAGGCTTATCAGAACCTAGCGTTGTCTTAAGTGATGGTCTATCTCTTAAGCCATCATCTATCCCTAGATAATCAGTCTTGGAACCTTCGTATGCAGTATATGACTTGTTAGTCGTTACCGAATTGTATTGTGCACCCAAACCTACGTTTACCCTAAATGAATCTGGGATACTTTTAGTAGAAATCTTAATGACCCCACCCCCAAAATCACCTGTAAGATCAGCACTACCCGACTTCAAAATAATGAGGTTATCTACCAAAGTTGTAGGCAATATATCAAAGGAGAAGGCCTTCCTATCCGATTCAGTAGAAGGCAGTGGCGAACCATTGATATAGCCGGCGTTGTATCGGTCTCCCATACCCCGTATAATAGCAAACTTTCCATCTTGAATACTAGCACCCGTAACTTTCTTGAGACCATCAGATACGGTCGGGTTATTGGATTTGGTCAAGGTCTTTTGATCTACACCATCAGATGTCCCTGAGGCTTCCTTCCTTGCTTTCAAAACTTCATCCGCTCCACTCTTATCAATCTTCTGAACAAAATTGATCGTCTCCATCTCGGTGACGTTTGCCTTCATCGTCACATTTTTATACACGATCTGCCCACTTGTAAGCACCAAGTTTTTGAGGGTATCACTATGATAGGTATCATAACTAAAAATCACCTGATGGCTTCCCGCAGGAATATTCAGGCTATAATTTCCCTCTATATCAGATTCCGCTGCAATTTCGGTCCCATCCACCACAATTAAGGCTCCAATGAGTGGCTCATTCGTATGCCCATCCTTTACTACACCTTTTAGTATACCATCTTGTGCACATAACAACTGCACGAAGGATATACTCATAAATAATAACGCTTTCTTGATCATCTGAAATATATACATGAATTCTGTTGGCAAAATTATGGCTACTACAAGACTAGAATTTTACTCAAATATTAATTAATCGTTACCATAGGTATGAAATAGTTAACATTAATTTAACATTACGATTAAAACAAATTAGAATTATATTCTGAATATTGCTACTTTTGTACAATAATTCAAAATAATATTCCGAATGAGCACTCAATATGAGAATTTCGAAACCATCGCCATCAGAAACAGAGAACCCAAAACTGCAAATAGGGAGCACACTACTCCTATCTATTTGACCTCTAGTTTCACATTTGAAGACGCAGAACAAGCAAGAGCTCTTTTTGCAGATGAGATCCCTGGGAACATCTATACTAGATTCTCTAACCCCAACAATAACGAATTGATCCAAAAGCTTTGCTTAATGGAGGGCACAGAAGATGGTATCGCCACTGCTTCTGGCATGTCTGCTATGTTTACAAGTATGGCAGCACTACTCAAGTCGGGAGATCATATTTTGGCGTGTAGATCGGTATTTGGCTCTACACATCAAATCATCACCCAGATATTGCCTAAATGGGGCATAGAACATAGTTATTTTGACATCAGCAGTCCTGAGACATGGGAGGGCATGATTCGCAAAAACACCAAAATGATTTTCGTGGAAACACCGTCCAACCCTGCACTAGATATTATTGATATAGAAGCGTTAGCAAAACTGTGTAACAAACACAACATTCTTCTTAATGTAGACAATTGCTTTGCGACACCATATCTTCAAAATCCAGTGAAACTAGGGGCTCATATAGTTACACATAGCGCCACCAAATTTATAGATGGCCAGGGGCGTGTAATCGCAGGTGCCATATTGGCTAGCAAAGAGATCATAAAAGATATTCGATTCTTTGCAAGACATTCGGGACCCGCTTTGTCTCCTTTTAGCGGTTGGGTATTGTCCAAAAGCCTTGAAACACTTGCCGTACGCATGGACAGACATTGCGACAACGCTCTTGCCCTTGCAGAATATTTGGAAAAACACCCTGAGATTGAGTTAGTAAAGTATCCTCATCTTCCCTCACACCCTGACTATGCGATTGCAAAAAAACAAATGAAGAAAGGCGGTGCCTTGGTTACCTTCATAGTAAAGGGCGGTGTAGACAGGGGGCGTAAGTTTTTGAATTCTGTAGAGATGATGAGCCATACGGCCAATCTTGGAGACTCCAGAACCATAGTAACGCATCCAGCATCCACCACACACAGTAAACTTAGTGATGCAGAAAGAGCCCAAGTAGGTATACAGGCTGGTCTCATCAGGATTTCTTGCGGATTGGAGCACATCAACGACATCATCGCTGACGTGGCCTTGGCCTTAGAAAAGTCTAAAAGCTAGAAGTCATATTTGCCAAGCTAGTGAAGTTTCTCAATTGTGGAACATTATATGCCACCGAATAGACTTCACTAGCATTTTTTTAAAAATATATCCGTATCTTGTTAACAATTTATACTGCTTTTTTCTCTCATCCAAGATGTCAAATTGCTGACGCATAACTCCTATCAGGTAGAAAAAGTTCTATTTGAAATATTGTAAATGCAATTAATTTTAAATTAATTTGTAAACCATTTAAATAAACAATTTTTTAAAACATGTTATTTCTAAACAAAAAACACATTAACTATTTGTTAGTATGTATGTTTTTTTCAACTTCGTATGCGAAAGACGACAAACCAGCCGACAGTGTTAGTGTAAACCAAAACCCTGAGACCGCCCAAGAAAAGAAAGAAGAGAAATCCCTAAAGATTTCTGACAATTTCTTTCTTAAAAGAGGGCGTATCACTGTTCCAACCGCTAAGGAAGGATTACTCGAAAGCAACAATACTCATGCTTCAGAAAAGAAACCTTTTGAGCTTCGGTTTTCTGGCTATGCCAGAATGTGGGGCTTCTACAGACATCTGAGCGATTACGAAAGCTTACTTAAGGGCCTACAGCCACAAAGTAGAGCTCAAAATGATGTATCAAAAGAATATCCCACAGCTCCAACAAACTTGAGCTTATCCGATGGTTATCAAGAGCCTTTGGCTTTGATCAGGATCGAAGGGAATCCCTCGTTAAAAACGTGGTTCCAAATGGAATACTACTTTGACCACAGAGTCAACAGGGTCTTGAATTCTATTTATAACTCCATCAATACCGACCAAAACGGTAGAGCTGCTGCGGTATATCGTATATTTCAATTCACAGGAGGTATGCATACTAAAATAGGTACCTTTAAGTTAACTGCAGGTGGTGGTGTAAACTGGTTTAAGCTAAGTCCATTTACACTCTGGCAATATCAAAACAGAGATGATCTTTTTGAAAGATATCCATGGGAACCTGAAGGAAATGACTTCGGAAGATATAACTCATATTATTCACAAGGCGATATTCCTCGCGATCAGCGTTGGGGAAACCAAGGTACTCAAGGTTTTACAATAGAGGCTACTGGCTTACCTAAAAACTTTGACGCCATGATTATCTATGGTAAAAACCAAAACTCCGGTGGGTTTGTATCTAACGGATCTAGCTTCGGAGATGGCCCAGCTCAGAACATGTTCGCAGGAAGAATCGGAAAGAAAATCAGTAGACATAAGTTTGGTTTTAACATGTTTAACCAATATGGCTATTTTTCTTTGAAAGAAGATGCTAAGTCTATCAGCTACCAACCTCTAGTGATTGGCACTGATAGTACGTCCTATTCAATTGAAAGAAACAGGTTAAGTCAATTGATCTTGACTATAGATGGCAGAATGAATTTCGACAAATTCAAGATCTATTTTGAGCAAGGGATGGGATCGTTTACAAACGAAGAATACAACAACGGAATTCCTACTAGTACTCAAAACCCTATTTTGCATTATATCAGTAAACCATGGATCAACAACCCTTATGCTGCAAAAGCATACACTTACAAAAAGAAATGGTCACCTGCTCTTTTTGCGGAAGTTGAACTTGACCGGAGTGTATTGAATATTCCTTTTAAAGCAGCTCTATATCACATAGGTGAAGGAGTGGTAAACAATACCTCTGCAATAAACAATACTTCTATTGAGAATTTCAGAGCTTCTACCGGCCAAGGTAATGCCAACATCATCAACTATTACCAAGGCATGATTACCGAAATGAACCAGTATGCCAACAACCGCCAGGGGGTTAATATCAACTCTGGATTCAACGCTGGTAAACTTAAGGTAAGTATTGATTATGCCAATAATCAGGAGATCACAAATCTTTACAACGACAAACGTACTGGTTATGCTAGAGACAACAGCATGGGGAGTGTTGGCACACAGACCAACGGTATCACCTTCCAACACAGAGTGAATCAATTGGCAACCTCTAGGTTTGGTTATTTTGAAAGATACCTTGGTCCATACAATAGGATCATGAACGTATATAGAAGAACATATGAAAACGTTCAGATCACAGATGCAGATTCTACAATTGATTACAAGAAATCTTTCAACACCATGGACTTTACGTTTAAATACAAGTCTAAATTGGCGGCAAGAGATATTATTTTTTCTTATTATATCAACTATAGCTCTGTGCAAGATAAGATCGCCCCTATTCCTCTTTTAGGAAAAAAGGCCTTTCTTCGTCAGTTTTACCAAGAGTTCCTCACATTCTACAACATACACCCAAAATTCACCTTAGTGGCAGTAGCTGCCTACGAGAGAGTGCTAGGTAACCAAAGAACCGAACTCACCGCACCTTCAGACAACTACACTGCAGCGAATGGTAAGGTTTATAATAAGGGAGAGCTTTTGATAGACAACAACAAGTTTTTCTACGATCCTAATGGTAAATCTATCAATCAATTTGGTTATGGTTTCGGCTTGGGCTTCGATTGGGAATTTGTAAAAAGATCTACGCTCAACATACGTGCTCGTAAATACGGCCATCATGACAGAAATCAGGTAAAAGATACTTACGCTGGATTCGAAGTCACAACAGAACTCAAAATTTTCTTCTAAAAAACAAAGACATTAATTTTATTAAAATGAATAAAAAGCTTTTCACATCTATTTGTATTTTAAATCTAGGTGTACTTTCATCTTTTGGTCAACAAGTAGTTACTTTTACTGGCTACGGTAGAGCACAAGTTGATAACAATCAATTCATTGTTGGAGATTCTACTGACAGACTTACTAGTCAAAAGCAAAAAAACAATAATAAAGAAGTGGGTAAGTCTACAAGAGGTTACACTTTATTCGATTTGGGTATTAATGCTAGTCCGAATGAAAACTTCAAAGCGTCTGTCATTCTACGTTTGAGAAATGAATTCGGTGGATTCTTCGGGAACGGTTCCAGCTTTAATTTCCGTCAAATGAGATTAGAAGGTAAAATCGCCAAGGTTGTTAAATATGAGATTGGTGATATTGATTTAGGTCTTACCAAATACACCTTGTTTAACGCAAACGACACTTGGTGCGATTACGAATCTGACATCTTCAAACTCAGAAGAGACATCGTGAACTACGAAAACTTCTACAACGACAACAAGTGGCGTCTACAAGGTATCAACTTGAATACCTCTATCAAATTCAAAAAAGGAATTGACAAATTAGGCGTTCAAGTATTTGGTACAAGAACTAGACCTTCTAACTTCTTTAGTTCTTCTGACAGATTTTTGTTCGGAGGAAGAGTAGAAGTACTTCAAGGTAAGTTTTTTGATTTAGGATTCAACAGCATTACTTTACAAGATGCTGCAGGTACATCCCTAAATAGCCAATTTGTATACGCGAATAGTAACAATACCGTAAATGGTAACATTAGAGCTGATTTTGGTGGCATACAAGCAGGTGTAGAAGGCGAATTTGGATTCTCCAACTTCAAAGTAGACACCATGATCAAAGTTGGCGAAATGAGTAACCTTCGCAAGGTAAACGACATGTTCTACGATGCAAACGCATTTGTGAAATACAAGCCACTAGGTATCAAGCTTTTTGCCGGTTACAAACAAGTAGGTGTGGATTACTATGCTCCGGGTGCACAAACTTTAAGAATCTACAACCATCCAGAATTGAGCGGTGTTAATAATGTATCTATCAACCCTAACTATGTAAATGGTGGTGGAGTTAGAGCCATTAACTTATATGATAGATTTACGCAAGAAAGTATAGGCGGTATCTATAACAATAGTATCCAAGCTACTTTGTTGGCATACTTACCTCAGTTCAATAATGCTACCCCTTATGGAGATGCTACAGCCAACAGAAAAGGGTTCTATGCAGGTTTAACGGCCAAAGACTCTGCTGGCATCTATGACATCTCAGTAAAATACCAAGGTTTACAAGAAATTTCGTCAGAAGGAACTACTGATAGTAGTCAAGTAAGGAAGTTTTCTGTAATTACAGCTGGTGGGAAAATCAATATCAACAAGATCATCAAAATAGAAAGAGGCATTGCGATAACAGGTGGTGCAAGACTAGAAAATACTGAAAGAGGAGGATCTAGTTCTGTATCATTAAAAAACCAACTAATTGATGCGGGATTGGAACTAGAAGCTTTCAAAAGCTTTTATGTACTCGCTGGCTATAAGGCAATGTCTAGCAAAGGTAACGAATACATCATGGGAAGGAATCGCCAGACCAATGAACTGGTTGCTGGATCTAGCTTAACTGCTATCAACGAGATCAACTTGAAGCAAAGTATATTCTCTTTTGGAGCAAAATACAACTTCAACAAAAACAATGTATTCAGTGCCCAGTTGAATTTTGTGAACAACAAGGGGATCATCAACTCTGCTGATCCAATTGGTTTAACGGGAATAACCTCTAACAAGGACTATTCCTTAACTCAATTCTATTTCGTATATACGATTCGCTTCTAACAACAAATACATTACAATATGAAGACAAAATCATTTATTATAGCAACGATGGCCTTAGTGCCATTGTTGTTCTTTGCATCTTGCAAAAAATATACTGACAAAACAGGTCCAACTTATTATACAGCTGGTGCCGACTTTGCAGTAAAAGACAATAACTTTAATGTGCAAGGAAAAGGAGCTGACTCAAAACAGTTAGACTTTTTAGACACTTTACCACATTTTTTTAAGGCCGAGTTCACTAGCAGAGTAGATTGGACCATAAAAGTAACTGGACAAACATCAGGTGCATATAAAATCATAAAGGGCTCATCTTCTAAAATAGACTCGACAAACTCTTCTTGGAAAGGTGGCCATTCTGGAATCTATTTTTTCAAAAAAGGAGAAACCTGTATTGCCGAAATAGAGTTTTTGGGATCAAAAAATGTATTAAAAGATACTTTCTCTATTTTAAATGTTTTTGAGTTTAATAATAAAAATAAAAATGGCATTATTCTGATCACTAAAACAGATTTTGAAAGTTATTCAAATGCTTTAAAAAATTCAAGTCCAGATGTAAATATCAAAGCCTCATCATTTCCTTCTCAATTTTCATTTCTTGAAGGTGGTGACTATGATATTACAACAGTAAGAAAAAGAGCATATCCTTTTGCCATAGAATCAGTAGATGGAAATAATGGAGTAGGTGCAGTTCAAGGTTCGGCATTTATGAGATTAGCATATACCCCGAACTCTCTACGGAAAAAGCAATGTGATAATACTGGATATTTTGGAGGTGCTGTCCAACACAGATATTTTACAAAAAAAGACTCTCCAAACAACTTTGTAGTTTCTGATTGGACTGACCCAAATGATCTTTGGCTAAATGTTTATGCATATGGAGATGAAGTAACCATGAAATCACAAATAAATGTTCAGCTACATGAAGCCGATGCTGCAAATATTCCTGTAAAAACTGCCCCTAGTAATCCTTCTACAGGATTAACTTATGATTTTGGTGGAGATACATTGAGTCCAATTTCTGTCTCTTATACACATCTGACGCTGCCGACGATCGCATAAGTGTAG
>CAMFLX010000061.1 GCA_945957555.1 uncultured Cytophagales bacterium | reverse complement strand
GTTTCGCCTCTGAGCACTTTTGCTAAATTTTCATCTTCAAAAAGTTCGTTGAGATAAGCAAAAAAAGATTTGAGTTTTTCTTCAAAAGAACCTTCATAGGAATTGAGGTAAAAAAGTTTCCAGTCGTTCTTGTCTTTTGAATATTCAACCCATTGTTTCAAAAGAAAATACGGAATATCATCAACATCGACTCGGTCTTCCTTGTTTATTATTACACTGATACGATCTCCCGCTTTATTATAATTAGATACTATACACATCTTGATATCAATGCATCTTTTTTCATTTAAAAAAGACATACAATAATTGTGACCCAACCCATCTTCATAAAATTCAATCTCGCCCTTTTTAGTTAGAGCAAATTTTCTTATAAAAGGTTCTTTCAATACAATATTCTCAAATAATATAACCTTTTTACTGATCTCCATTTTAAATATTATTTGCCAAATATAGTCATCCTTTCTCCATTGTAAAATGCACTTCGTTCCGCGATGTTATTAGGATTACCAATATCGATAACAGTATAACCTCTATCTACCAATTCTTTGGCCCATTCTATATTTAATTGATAGGCCAAAACAGGCTTGCCACCATTTTTTGTTAATATTTCATCATAACTGAGCCAGGCTTCTTTAGATTTTTTGTCGACACCTAGCTCCAATGCCTTTTCTTCAACAAACTCGTCCATTTGATCTATAGCCTTCTTTTCTAAATATGGCAACCCATCTTGCTCCGTTTGAATAAAAAGTCGTGTTTCAAAACCAATACTCCTAAGTTTAAGCGCATAGTCAGTCACACCAAAAGCGAAATCCTCAACACCAGTATCAGGGTTTTTTCTCATGCCACCTCCCATTGACTTTCCAATGATCGCTATTTTATTTTTGGTTACTCCTCCTAATCGAATATTTTCCGCTTTGATGATCAATCCCTTGAAATCAAACTCAAAGGATTTTAAGAATTCTTCGGTAAAAAGTTCTAGGTTTGATTGATCTACAAGCTTAAAGCTTTTTAGGGATGTGGCTTTTAGATCGCCTTTATCATTTGGCCTATATCCAAGAGGTATCGCATCATTATCCACAATCCTAACCCTAGGACTTGAAGTAGTACCAGTATACTTTATATTCGGTACTTTACCAAACAGAGGGTCTACTTTTTTGAGGTTGGCCAAGAACTGCGGTACGTCACTATGAGATTTCAAGATTTCTACCAAACCAGCAAAGCCGTCCTTGGTATTAAAGGTAAATCTACTTTGGACATCCCTTAAGAGTCCTAGATTTGCCTTACTTTTCCTGAGGTCAGGGTATTTAATCAAGACTCTCCACGCATTGGCATATTCAACCTTTGCTAATTCATCTGATTGGGTGAACAGCGTTTTTAATACTGCATTGCCATCTATGTCATAACGAAGAGCTCGCTTTAGGTTTGCATCCCACGAACTTCCCAAGTTGTCTATAAACTTGAGAGCATCATCGGTAGAGCTTTTCAGGCCTATGGTCATTTTACCCTTGAAAGGTATTTTAGCAATTGCCCCTGCATCCAACAAAGTCAAGATACTGTTGAGGCCTCCTTCCACGACCAGCTTTGCCGCCGAGAAATTGCGCTCTTCTATGTTTTCATCAGACAGGCCATGACAATAGATGGCTGGTACGGAAACTTCTATGCCACTATTAGGGTCAAATTTGTCGGGGATAACCAAAAATAATCTGTCCATTAGGTCAAAATCACCTCCCGCATAGACTGATGCATAGGAATCGCCTGCATAGGCTGGCTGTTGATTGTTGTAGTACTTGCCCTGTAGAAAGAGTTTATTGTTTTTGGGTGTACTTACGATAAAGGCATCTGGATATTGGTAAAAAGTTCTTAGCTGCTTGTCTCCGCTAAATGACTGACCTGCCCAAAAGGAATTGGATACTAATATTAAACTTTTCAGATAAAGCCACCTCGAAAAGCTGTTGTGCTTTCCATACAAAGCCATTAGCATGTCTGGTTTGCTATTTAGCAACTTATAGGCATTGGACTTGTCCTTGAAAAAACCAATGATATTAGAGACAGAAGCCTGAAGGTCTGTAAGGCTAGGACAATTGGAAAGGGCAAAGAGATGGTTGAAGAGCTTGGAGTCGTCTATCCTCCCAGAAAGGAAAGGTGGAGCATTGGCATACACATTGAAAATACCCTCACAATTGCCCGAAACCTTGTTAATATAAGTGAGGTACGCATTTGCGATGATGTCCTTTTGATTTCCAGAAAGTTGTAGGCCCAAATATTGGAGCAATAGGGTATAATCTGAGTAGTTTTGGCAACTAATAGTAAAAGCCTCCTTACCAATATCTTTTTGTGAAATGGTAAGACTATAATTGGGCTTTCCCTGTTCATTAATGGCAACCGCAACCCCAAAATGAGTTGCATCATAAAAAATTGGAGAGGTAAAAAGCTCACAACAACTATTCTTAAGGACATAAGGACTTGTTCCCGTAACATGCAGTTCACTTGGCAGGACTTGGTCTACAAGTCCTTTAGCCACAAAGTCCCCATACCTATAATCAGAGGGTTTTCCGAAGGATGACTTTAGCCATTCGAGGAACTTTTTCATGTTCACCAACTCTTCGAAAAGTTCCCCCTGCTCGCTACTTTGCCCAAACCTCACCTTCAGTTTAGGATTATGCGCCAGTGCCCATTGTTTGAAGCTCAGGTTGGTGCCTGAGGCATAGTCCATGAGGTTGGTATAGGTACCTGTGGCGCCGCCTGTGGTGAAGGGGTGCTCGAGTGCGAGTGGGTAGCCATGGCCTAGCTCGTGGGCAATGGTTCTGGGGTCGATGTTTTCACCAAACAGAAAACCATAGGACCTGTTCACAGGGGTATGGCCCTTGATGATGGAACTGCTGCCCTCTTTGCACAGAAAGAGGTAAATAGTGTTGTCCTGCTCTGGGTGCTGTGCGGTATAGTCGCCGATGACAGCGGCTTGGTTGGCGGAATATTCACCCTCTAGTTTGCCATGCTCCACACTCAGCGGCAGGTCGGCACTTGCGGAACTAAAGGGTCTGTCCAGACTGAGCTTATAGGCAATATTGGCTTGCTGGTAGACCTTGTTGAGGTAGGCCTCTAGGTCAGCGGTTTTGAGTTTGGAGGTATTGTACCCATTCAGTGGTACAAGGACGAGCTTGATTTCCTTCCTGTCCAGAGGCATCACGTTGAGCTTGCCACAGAGGGTGTCTTTGCCCTTGCCATAATAGGGAAACACAGAAAAGTCCTGTCGGTGCAGGGCTCCTGTAATGGTAAGCGTCCACTGTTTTTGTAGGGAGTCGTAACTAAAGGGTACGGTCTGTCCCCCATGGGTCTTGAACTTGATGCGCTTGAGGTCCACACCCTTGGGGTTGCTCTCAAGCTTGGCGATGACTTTGTCGGTACCTGCGGAGGCGATGGACTTGTTGGGCACATAATAGGCTTGCAGGTCGTTGGTGATGCTCTCGTAGAGGATATCGGCCATGCTGTGCATGGGCACTGCGTCAAAACCATAGACCTGTTGCGGATGTGCCACAAAGCTCAGTATGGGCTGGCCTTCCACGAAGTAGAGCTCTGTGTTTTCGCCTCCTCCCTGTACGGGGCCACCGTTCTTTACGGCGGTTTCGGTGGTTTTGGACTGTTGGCTCACCTTGTTGTCCTTGCTCACCAGAAAGACATTGCCGTCTTTGTCGGTGATCTTATAGTCTTTACCGGGACTTAGGGTTTTGATAACATTCCCGCCCCTGTCGCGGACAGCGATCTGTTTTGTGCTGCTGTCGTAGCTCACCGTACCGATCGTAACTTCCACGTTCACCGTTTCGGGGCTTGCGGCATCATTGCCCGTGGCCATCTCCTTGGTGTCCTTGAAATCTTCCTTGAATTGTTTGATATTCCTGTCGCTGAAGACGTATGGCTTCTGCTGGAACTTGACCTCACCAGCCAAAAGCTGATGCTCGGTGTTGAGGGTGATGCCGTCGAAGTAGCAAAGCACTTCGGTACCACCAAACATGTAAAAGGGGGTCTTGCCCTCTCCCTTATAACTGGTGCTGTCGTTGCGGAACACTTGAGTCACGCTGACCTCAAAGTCGTAGGCAGTGAATCTGTCACCCACTTTGAGTGTCGGCAGTAGCTTGCTGTTCTTGATCTGGATGTTTGGGCTGTCGCCACAGGAAACCTGATTATTAGCTCCGCTGGGCGGGGTGCTGATCAGCACGATGTCAGAGTATTCACTCTGTTTGCCTGCCGCACAGAGCGTAGCCACGCGCATCTGGTACTGGGCAGAGGGATAGGTCTTTTCTATGGCGTATCTGTTGATGAAGGTCTCTGTCTCCTGCCATGCTGTATCAATCCTGCCGTATTGAATGCGGTAGCCGCCTTGGTTGGGCGTGAGTGCCCAATTGGCAACAATCCCCCGAGCATCGAGTGTTGCGGTGAGCTTGGTGGGCGGGTTGCAGGCATCGCCGTAGGTGAACTTCCTGACCTGCGAAAAGCCGCCGTTTGCATAAATATCCCTACCATCTGGGTCTAGGACCTGTACACGGATTACGTAGGTCTTGCCTGCGGTAAGTGGGGTATTGCTCGGGCCGTACTGGTAGCTCAGGAAATTGGTGAACTCGTCGAGGATGGGTGGGTAATTGCTGTTGACGATGATGTTGGGGTCTTGTGTGGGGTCGAGCATTTCCCACATCTGGAGGTGATAGGAAGGAATGTTGTTTTGGTTGAAGCTCGCGGAGTTTCTGTTGGTCCAACTGATGTTGAAGTTCTGCATGGGGTTCTCGGCGACCTTAGCGTTTTCAAGAGGAACGTTGATCAGGGGTGGCTGTCCTTTGAACAGTCCCATCAGGGCCATGGCCTCGTTACTCGCTTGCGAACCTGTCAGCTTAAGGATTGCTTTGATCTTTAACTTATAGAGTCCTTCAGGCAATGCTTGTCCGTTGGCTACAAAGCTTTCTTTGCTGATCCCCTCAAAACTCAGTGCATTGCTATTGAAATATTCTGACAGCTCAGTATTGCTCAAGGTTAACATATTACCCGGCACCACGTCTATATAGGTACTGGGCCTGAAACTCGGCAGGGTCTTAAGACGGATACCTGCACCTTCCAGTTCTATATTCAGATAAGCTTCCTGCGCTATGCCATTGATATCTCTTTGGATGAGGTTGAGCTGCAAGTTGCTGCCCGTAGCATAATCCATCAGATAGAGTGAATAAGGCGGCGCCACCGACAACTGGGCGTTGATGGGGAAAGTTTGACTTTTTATAGTACCAAGTACTAGGTATATAGTACACAGTATCCATATTTTTAATGTTGGGTTCATAGGGTATTGTATGTTTTTCATTGTATTAATTTCAGTTTACAGTTCTCGGTTTACAGAAGGTGTATGTTTTAATTTTTTTTATTTAAAAGTCTTCAAATTCCATATGCACTTAGCATGCATTGCTCTTGTACTTTTCTTTGCTCACACAAAGAAAAGTACCAAAAGAAAGTGTGGCACGAAAGCCAACCGCAAGATCGATTTTGCACACGAGACCACCCCGCCCTGTCCATCGATCTTGCAGTTCGCACCTTTCGTGCACGACCACGCACGCTAGAGCATTGGTTATTAAGCTCGTATGACCGACCAAGAAACACTTCAAATCTGCTCATTTTCAAATCTTCAAATCGACTCATTCCCAAAGAATCCGGTTCAGAGAACCTCAATTATCTTCCAGTTCGACATGCGCTTCGCTAACATGATCGAACAGCAAGTGTGTCTTGCGTCTTGACTCTTGTGTCCAAACTCTAATGTCTAATCTCCAAAGTCTAGTCGTAGGCCACCAAAAACCTCAAAGCCACGACCTCGTCCCTTACTTTTACATGGAGTACATAAGGGCCTTCGGGTAGGTCTTCGGTGAAGTCGATCTTGCCTTCTGGGTATATCTTCCAGTCCAATTGTTTGAGCAGACTACCTGTAGTGGTCGAACTCAGCAGAAGTGCCACGGGCACATTGGCTTCGTTGAGTTCTAGGTGTAAGGAGAAGCTACCATCATTGGGATTTGGAAACAGTCCACAAGTCTTGATGATGCTGGTTTTGATCCCAATGGCTTGATCGTATTTGAGGCGCTCTGAAGGGTCAACCACGAGGATCTTCTTTTTGAGAATGTCCCTACAGCCTTTGTAGTAGCCCGTCATTTGCACTTCTTGCTCTCCCTTTTCTAAAAATACCACCTCCTGAAGCCTAAAGTCGGGCAATTGGGGTAGGCGCTGGGTATTGCTCGGGTTGAGTACCCAGACCAAGTTATCTATCTCTGCATTGTTGTTGACCAAAACCACCGTATCACCTTGCACCACTGTAGTCGCCACCCAGAAATCGGCCTTGAACTCCGTGTCTGATTGTTTGAGTACAAAAGTATCCCTGCCCGTACAGCCCAGCCCATCGGTCACTTTGAGCATATAGGTGCCTGCATCGTAAAGTCTGACAACTTTCGTATTGGCCATAAAACCTTTGGTACTTGTCCATTCATATTTAGGAACCACAATGCCCGCATCCAGATCAATACTCTGACCCTTGCAAATCAGGGGATAGCCTTGCAGGTCTACCTTTAAGGCCACAGGTGCGGTAAGTATAAAGGTGTCTATCTTGATACAAGCCAATGCGTCGCTGGACTTGAGGATATAGGTACCTTTGGGCAGTCCAGTTTGAACTAGATGCTTATCGAGTCCTTGAGGTGCCAACCATTCATTTTGATAGGCCCCTATCCCTCCTGTATTGCTCACACGGAGCTGTCCGTCCTTGCTTTCGTCGCAAGAAGGTGCAAAGGCAGTGAGGAGATGTTTGATGGTAGATCGCGTGCCAATGTTGTAAACCACGGAATCCCTACAACCCAGACTGTCTTGTGCATGGAACCAATAGTTTTGGTCTGGCAAGGAATCGTAGGCGTAGCTGAAAGTATAGGGCTTGTTTGGGGGCAAATAGGCCGTTCCCTTGTCCTTCCAGAACCTCTTGAAACCTGTTCCACCTGTAATATTGAGGGTTATGGCGCCATTGCTTTCACCAGCACAAGTTACAGAATCCACAGCCGTCTTGCTGATGCTGATGTAAGGCGGTTCTGTAAAAGTTACCGTGGTATCCCTCAGGCAACCAAATTGATTTTGAACTTGAAAAGTACTTGTTCCTGAAGGGAGACCTGCGAAGAGAGAATCAGCCCTATAGGTTTTTGCGTCTTTGGCGTAGGTATAAAAATAGCGTTTGTCGGTACTGCTGCCCGAAAGCTGTACAGAGGCATTAGTTCCCTTGGGACAAGCATTGTTTTTCTGTTGTACTACCCGAAGCTTGAAATCGGCAGGGTTGTACAGTATGCTGTCTTTAAACTGGACAGTACAATTCTTCTGGTCCAACACCTTGGGCTGGATGAGGGTACCTGCTTTGATCTGACGCAAAGGTTCTGTTTGAGCACCGGCATTACTGGTAAAAGTATAGCGATAAGGATTCTCTGGGGAGAAAGCCGTTCCGCCCTTGGCACTGAGTTGTATCGTGGCGTTTTGGTCAAAGCAGAGGGCATTGGTAATGCTCAAGCTCGCTTCGAGTTTGGCAGGTTCTGTAGCCTTGTAGCTCAGGGGCTTTTCATAGATACAGCCATTTTCGTCAGTGATCGTAAAGTCGTAGCTCTTGGTTCCCTTCATCAAGGCTATGTTTTGTGTTTGGCCTTTTGGAAGACTTTTGCTCGAGTCGCCATAACTCAGTGTGTAGTTCGTGGTATTGCCGTCTATGTTGAGATCGATACTAGGCCTGTCGCTAAAGCACAGGATATCATTGAAGGTACTGTCTTTGAGGCTGATGGCTTTGGGTGGGGTGATGGTGATGTTGGAGAAGGTTTGAGGGCAGGAGTAAACTGTACCCCCTGAGCCGTCTAGACCTAGGTTTTCTTGAAATTTCAAATTATATTTTTTACCATCTAATGAAAGTTCTTGTATCGGAGTTATTTTATCCAGTTGTTTCTTGCCCAGTTCTATATTGTTTGAGTCCAATACATTAACATTAAAGACCCTATTGTATGATGTACTACCCAGCATAAAAAAAGCATCATATCTTGTATTGTCACCTCTTGATTGAGATTCATTACAAATAGGTTGGGATATGATCACATCTTTACCCAAAGTTAAATTGGGTGTGAACTGTACCTCAATGGGATCGGAAAGCCATTGGCATTTGGGCACATAGGCATAGTATTTTCTCTTGCTACAGTTTGCTTCACCCCATTTAGTATCAGGATCATTGTAAGTTACCTTAAGTTCTCGACCAAAGCCAAGGGTATCACCCTTGGCAATGACCTTCTCAATCCCTATGATGCCTTCCTTCTCACCGAAGGGGGAACCCTTGATCCACACGATCTCTTCTGGTTTGAAGTATTGTGCCATAAACTCAGGGGCACGTAGCGTGACCTCACGAGCAGAGACCTTTAACGGATCGATTCCCAAAGGTGCAATCAAGGTAGGTACAGTCTTTTCCCATGGCACTATCGCCAAAGTACCCTGAAATTTATAATTGGTACCATTTGGGCTACAATTGCCAATGCTGGGGTTCTCGAAACTAAAGCTGTGAGGCATTCCGTCAGTCAATTGGAGCTCTTGGAGACTTGAACATGACCTATTTTCATCCCATGCTTCGTAATAGAGGTAAAGGGAGGGCACAAAAGTATAATCGAAGTACTTGCCAGCAGTTCTATAGATTTGCGACTTGGTTTGTGTCTTCTGATATTCATCTAAGAAACCAAATCCTGACTGTGTGTAAGTATGACTATATTCAAAAAAATTGGGTGGAAAGTAATTGTTCCTATAGCCGCCACTTACCAAGGGATCAGCATATGATAACGACAATGTACTGTCAAAGCGAGTGAGCAGGGACAACGTAGTAGAACGAGCCCCACCATTTATACTGCCTGTGGCGAAGTTCGGGTCGTAGGTATCCATCTTGTCCACCGCATAGTAGATGTCATAGCGCTGACCCTGTGCAAAGGATATTTGCTGCACCGTGAGGCAACCCAGTAATAAATATCGTATGATGGTTCTCATGTGTGTATGTTATGTTTAAAGCTTAAGGCCGAAAGCCAAAAGCGACTGATTTTTCTTGTGTCTTCCATCTTGACTCTTGTGCCTCAAAACGTCCTCAATCCACAAACTTGACATAGACTCCTTTCTTGCCGTGTTTTTCTTCTATGGGAAGGCCCGTATAGGTTCTCTTCATCGTTACCTCATAGAAACCGTCTTTAAGGTTCAAGCTCTTGTTCTGTTCATAAAAATATTTTGTGAAATAAAAATAACCGTCCCCAGTCATGGACTCATTGATACCAAAAGAGGTATAACCATCCTTTGAATCTAGCTCTAGTCCGTTAAAGTAAATAGAAACCATATTATTATCAGCCCAAACATCTTCCACAGTGATTACCGTATCCCTGTTAATTGACTTTGTGTGCCAGTGCAAGGTATCTGAAAGGATATTGAAAAAGAGTTTATTTCTTACTTTCTTCTCCTTGAGTATATCAAAATGGGTACTGATAATATTTACGCTACTGGAATCCTTGCTTGTTACTGCAAAAGATATAAGAAGACTGTCTTTGTTTCCACCAGTATAAGTTCGTACTGAATAAACATTCTTGTTCTCAACCTTAAATTTCAGACTAGAGTCTGTCATTGACATCAAGCTAGCAGAATCGCCAAAGGGAGATGTTCCTAAATCATATCCAGCTATATCCAATATCCTTTTACCGCCAGTACAATATTTCCAATCCAACAACAAATGATAATGTTTTTTTCTTTTAGGATCAAAGCCCTTTCCCTTTACCGTAAACACCATACCGCCCGTATCTACGAAGATATCCCCTACAATCTGGGTCACTTCGCCAGGAGTGCGGGTGTACACGTATTTCTTCATTTCTGGTGCGGGCTCTTCCTTTTTCTTGCAAGCCATCACGCCTAATACTGCAAGGGTCATTACTACAATCAGTTTTTTCATGTTTTTTTATTTATGTGTGACGTTGGACGTTGAACGTGTTACGTGCAGTCTTCTTCTCTCAACCGATCCTCTGTCTTTACTCTTTTATCTTTTTTCTTGTGTCTTGCGTCTTTACTCTTACTCTTTACTCTCAAATCGTTACACGTCCAACGTGACACTTTACACGTCCTTAATTCACGAACTTGAGGTAAACTCCTTTCTTGCCGTGTTTTTCCTCAATCGGCAATCCTGTTCTTTTTTCCTTCATGGTAATGTTGTAAAAACCATCGGTAAGGCCTAAAGCACTATTTGATCCGTAGAAATATTTGTCAAATTGAAAATACCCGTCCCCAACTGTTGGTTCATTCATGCTAAATTCCAAAAAACAATAGGTACTTGTACTTGAGGTAACTAATTTAGTGTCATTAAAAAACAGCTGAACGTAATCGGAAGACCCGCCTGCTCTTACATCATCTAAAGTTATTGGTTTTGCCAGACTGGTGGATTTTGTATGCCAAAACAGGGTATCACTTAAGATATTAAAAAAAAGTTTATTTTTAACTTTCTTTTCCTTTAAAACACTAAAATTTGTGTAAATACGAGGGTTACTTGTAGAATCCAAGCTGGTTACTGCAAAAGTTAGAGACACAGTATCCTTGATTGAGCAACCAATTCCGTTTTTACCATTTCTGACTGTAAAAACACTTCTTTTATCAACTTTGAATCGTATCACAGAATCATTGATGCTTTCCAGTTTTATAGTATCAGCATAATCATTCCCCAAACTACAGCCATTTAAAGAAGTAATATTTCCATCGATCACACAGCCATAACCCAACAACAAATGATAAAACTTCTTCCTCTTCGGATCAAAACCTTTGCCCTTTACCGTAAACACCGTACCGCCCGTATCTACGAAGATATCCCCTACAATCTGGGTCACTTCGCCAGGAGTGCGGGTGTACACGTATTTCTTCATTTCTGGTGCGGGCTCTTCCTTTTTCTTGCAAGCCATCACGCCTAATACTGCAAGGGTCATTACTACAATCAGTTTTTTCATGTTTTTTTATTTATGTGTGACGTTGGACGTTGAACGTGTTACGTGCAGTCTTCTTCTCTCAACCGATCCTCTGTCTTTACTCTTTTATCTTTTTTCTTGTGTCTTGCGTCTTTACTCTTTACTCTCAAATCGTTACACGTCCAACGTGACACGTTTTCACTCCAATTTCTCCACCTTCACAGCCTCACTCATACTCCCCATGGTCCTATCCAGAAAAACGGGCCTCAGGAAGTATTGGTAGGTCTTGGCCTTGTCTACTTCTGTATCTATGAAGGTCTCCCCGAGTGCTGCTTCGTACTGTGCCAAGCGCTCTCCCTGTGAGGAACGGTATACGACCCAGTGTTTTACGGGACTGCCAGAACTCTTCCAGTTCAGCACGATCTTTTTGTTGTTGGGTAACCAAGCACCTGTAAAATTGAGCGCCTTGGCGTGTAAACCCATCTTCTTGCGCTGTACCTTAATGCTGTACATCTTCGATCTGGGTCGCAAACCACTACGATCTACCACATCAACCGCATATTGGTAGGTCTTACCCACCAAAGCAGTGGTATCCAGAAACACCGTGGTATCTCCTTTATGCGCTATGGTTCTAAAACTTTCATTGTTGCTCAGTTCGTGTTCCTGACTTTCCCCCAGTTCCCCTTCAAATCGGTAGAGTACATATTGTTTGGCGTCTTTACTCGAACTGTTGTGCCAAGAAATCTCGATGCCCTGCTCCGTGCCCTTGGTGTCGATGATGGCTACAGGCGCAGGCGGAATGATATCGGGCCTCGGCAAAGCCAATAGGCTTCTTGGCGATTCGTTGTAACGCTTGTCCATCGCCAAGACCTCATAATAGATGGAATCGGTAAGGGTTTTGAGGTCAATCTGATCCGCAAAAGTAGGGCTCTTGAGCGGATCGGGCGTAAGCCTTGAAAACTCGTCCTTCCTACCATTGCTTCCATACACATAATACCCTAAAAGGTCTCTTTCTTTATTGGCTGTCCATGCAATGGACACCTTGCCCTGTTTGTCTATTGTGCCTTTGAGTCCCGTAGGTGCCTTGGGCGGCTCTGCATCCTCAAACTGCACTAAAACGGGAAAGGAACTGTATTCCTGATTTTTGGCATCTACCGCTACTACTTGGTAATAGCCAGCGCCCAGTGGACTGTTATCCACGAAACTGAGCTGTGTTTTTGGTATTACAGTAGCACTAGAAATTAACTGATAGCCCTTTTCGTGCTCTGCACTTCGGTAGACCTTAAAGCCTTGGATCAAATTGATTTGGCTCTGTGGATAGATCCAAGAAAGCTTTATTTTTCTGGTTTCCACGAGTTCATATTTGAGTTCTTTGGGTGCCTGTTGTGAACTTGGCTGACTCTTGCCTTTGGTAATGACCGAATAAGGCCCCCTTTCTCCAAAGGCATTCAGACCACGGATCCTGTACTGCAGTTCTACATTCGCAAGGGTACTGTCCTTATAAAATGCAAAGGGGTTCTTGTTCTCTTTAAGAATGGGTACAAAAGGCTCCGCATTTCTGGCTTCGAAACTCAGCCCCCCGTCACTCGACCTTTCTATGTCGTAGGCCACGTACACATTTTCTTGTACCTTGATGTTCCAACTCAGTATCGCCGTACTGTCCAAAAACACCGTACTAAACTCCGCAGGCTTCGGTAAAGGCGCATATTCGTCTGTACCCGTAAATACCAATGCGGTATCAACGCCCTTCCTCTGGAGAGCCTGTACCGACTTGTCGGTAGGTGCCTCAACCTTCGGTTGAGGTGAGGTAGCCATCTCCGCCGGAATCCATATCCTATACAAATACTTATCACCCTTCCTTACTTTTTTGTCCACAAAACGAAGTCCCGAAGCTTTTGCCGTGGCCACATCCATATCTGCCGAAAAGAGCGCAAAGCCGAAACGCATGTCTTCCTCGGTGGATTTTTGATAGAGGGCTTGCCATGAATTGTCCTTATTATTCTTAGAGTTAGTTCTGAAGTCTTCGCCATACAATGCCTGTGCTGTAATCGCTCCGTATTTGTTGTTCTTCGCTACAGGTTCCCAATCCGCCAAAGGCAAAGGCCTGATCGGTACAAGCGTAAGCTTTTCGCTTTTGGGTTTCGCAAGACGTACCTTGTTTTCCACCAAAGTAATACGCTCAATCATATATCCATGCTGATTGCCCAGCTTCCAAGTCTCCTTATTGCTCGGCGCCCACCTCAATAATATAGAATCGGGCTTAGGACGAGCGATGGCCTTTACAGCGTTAACTTCCTGTCCCCTCATTATGCTATTTGTACCTATAAACAATATTAAGAAAGCTAGAACATGTTTTGGAACATGTAGCAGGCCTGATAAATATGCCATGTTCTCTTTCTTTTTTTGCTTGTCCAAAAAAAGAAACAAAAAAAAGACCCAAGGATCGACCAACCTTGCGATTCCCGCCCTTAATACTCGCCCAAAAGCTCTCGCTTTTGTCGTACACAAGCCCACCCCGCCCTGTCCGTCGATGTCCACCCTGCAAGACTCGCTCAAAAACTCTCGTTTTTGCCGTACACCGATCCTTGATTTACCACGCACGACCGTGTATTGGCTCATGACAAGTATATGACAGTCAAATAATCTAATAAATTTTACACATACACTTTTAATCCGTTGAACCGCTAACATGCCTATTCCTTCAATGACCAAATCGATTCTTTTCCAAATGAGCCTGTACTCTTTCGTGCGTGGTCGTGCACGAAAGGTGCGAACTGCAAGATCGATGGCTTGTGAAGCGGGGCTTTGTGCGAAAAATCGATCTTGAAGTTGGCTTTCGTGCCACACTTTCTTTTGGTACTTTTCTTTGTGTGAGCAAAGAAAAGTACAAAGCACCGCATGCCAATGCTGTATCCTCGAACCAACCCCTTGTAGCATGGCTTTGCACAAGCAAAAGAAAAGTAAGAACCCCGTATACCAATGCTGTATCCAAGAACCAACCCCTTGTAGCATGGCTTTGGGCAAGCAAAATAAAAGTAAGAACACAGCATACCAGTGCGGTATCCAAACAACGGAAACATTCAAAGCTGCGAGTACAGTTGTTGCGCAGTACACTTTCCAAGTCTTGAAGACTTGGAAAGTATTCTGCTCCCTAAAAACCAATATATTTAAAAGCACTTTCATTTAATCCAAAACCACATTTAAAGTACTCACCTTTCTCTTCGTTTTCTCCCAAGGCAACCAATAGTACACCTCCACTGGATACACAAACCCCCTATCCCTATTAAGTCCAGGATAAGCATCCGTAAGCATGTTCGCATAGTTGCCCACAGCTATACCCTTGCTGTAGAGACTGGCGATCCGTGTCCTGATCTGGTAAAAGTCTTGATACATGGTACGGTGGAAATTACCCGTCAAAGTATAGGTGCTCTTGGCAGGATTCACAAGCCCGGCGCTTACCTCATCGTCCGTAAGGTTTTCCGTTGGCAAGGTCTGCGTAAAGGTCACGTCCCTAGTGGGGATAAAACCGGCAAGAGCGGTATCCCTATCCACTTTAAGGCTGCTCAAGATCGGATAATTTTGGTACATATAGCCCTTGAGTTTGGTCGTAAACCAAGCATGATTCTTGAAGTTGACCTCAAAACTCAGCAAGTTTTGGTCTGCATCCATTTCACTCGCATCAAAGGCCTCTTTGGGCTGGCTGATTCTCGCACCCAGTGCATAACCTTGGTAATCTACAGAGTTGAAATAACTACCCTCTACCTTGTTGCTGGCAATTTTGGCCTGTAAGGTTTCGTAAAAACTCGTTCTGAACGGGTAAGAAAGCAATACCTTGCCCTGCACTTCCTCCACCACCCCCGAGGCCAATTTGGTGTTGAGCGTAGTGGTGGATCCCGTATCGCTAGTTGCGGTTAAAACATCCTTGCTCTGAGTACTCACGTTTTTGTCAATCGATGCATTCCTATCTTTCGGCATGTTTTCGAGACTCAAGGTGTAGATTTTGTCAGTCTGAAGACTTGGAAGATTGTAAATCACGTTCTTTTTACTGATATCATACTTCACCGGTATTTCAGTTTTTGATCCCCTGTGGTCGGTGACCACGATACTTGGACTAAACTTCGGATCGGTGAACAGGTAGGCCTGCCCTTGGATCAGTTGAATGTAACCTGTGGGCGTCATGCCCTTGTAAAAGTTCTTATGCGAGAGTGCAGGATAGGTAAACTGTAAATTCTCCACAGGGATGTTGTCTGGCGCATCACCCGTCTTGAAACTCACATCTTTTCTCTCCGTTTGGCTCTGTCCCTTGTCGTCTTTGTAGGCTTGCCAAGTACCATTGACTTCCTGTTCAAAGTCCACAATTACGTTGAAGATAAAGTCCTTTTGTGGACTTAAGATCTCAGTACTTTTAAAGGCCACCGTAGTCTTGTCATCATTCCATTGGAGCTCTCCCAAGACCTTGTCTTGTGTCTTGAGTCTTACGTCTAGCGTCTGTAAAACAGCTCTATACTTTTTAAAAGTACCCGGATACATCGGGTCTTCTATGCTGAAGGTCTCATTGATCGGAATGTTAAACACCGCCTGTGGTTTGGCAAAGACACTCACATCCGTTTTGTTGTTGTCAGGAGTCAACTGTGCAATCACTGTTACATTATCCAAGGCACCGCCTGTCTTTGCGGGTACACACTCCTCTCCGAGTTCCACTTCGATCCTACAATTGCCCTTCACAAGGCCATTCAAGATGCTGTACCTACCGCCCACAATACCCCGCATCCAAGTCGGATTTGGCAATTTGGCTTGAAGCAATGCGGCTGCACCTACTGACAAGACTTCAAACCTACCCTTGGTAAATGCCAGATTGACCTGTATGCCCACAGAACCTTGGAAGTAGGCATAAGCCTGACCATTCGCATACCAGCCGTTTACCCCCAGAGGCCCTGGCCTCCCTACACAGTAGGCATTGTTGCCATAGTCCTTGAGCATGATGTCAAAACCTGCCCCTGCGGTGATGCGATAGTAGAACAGAAGAAACTGCTTTTCACCCGTCTCAATCTTCATGGCCGATCCAAAGGCGATGCCTGCACCGTTACCAAGGGCGTTCATATCCCTCATGTAATCGAGCTTGCTCGCATCCATGTTCAAAATCTGTGCGATTTCCACAGGCGGTGCGGGGCTGCCTTCTATGTCGGTACCAATCATGAAATAGGAAGAGAAAGTGGCCATCTTGAGTACACTGATCTCGATCCTATTGGAGGGTTTGCCGAGGTTGATGTACCATTTGTCAGGACCAAAATACAGATCGCCCTCCCCTGCCAATCCACCGCCCTTAGTGCCCATGATGGCGCCATTGCCCACAGAAATATAGGGTTTGAAGTTGGCAGTGAGTTCGTCGGTCTCAAAGTTGAGGTCTACCATGAGGCTCATCTTGAGCATGTCCTTGCTCTTTTGTTCGCTGCCGAAGTTGTCGGAGACAGCCGCCTGATCCATCTTGCTGAAGTGTTTCACAATCGGGATGTCATTGGCCAAACCATCTGAAGCGGCCTTGGCCTGCTGGTCGGTGGGTAAGGGATTGATCTTGTTCACATTGGCCACGAGTTTGTTGAGGTTGGTCATGGCACCCGAAGAGGCCATACACTCGCCCTCGCCGAGGAAGAAAATCCTGCGCAAGCCTCCACTTTTGTTAAAGGCAAGCTCCAATAAAAGGCGCCCCGTAAAAGTCGTTGATTTGGGAATCGCGAGCGTGACACCTGCCTGAAAGCCCATACCTGCGGTGGAATCGGGCAGGTACATTTGTCCAGAGATCGTTTTGCCTAAGGGGTTCTTGCCTGTGAAGGTTTTGTTCATGCCCTCATAGGCGCCTCCTGCAAAGCCCGTAATGTTGACACCCGTGAACACGGGCAATGAAAAGCCTGAGGCACTGGCATCCACAAACCAATAGCGGTGGGTCCTGATCTTGCCGAAGAGCGCACCCACGGCGAGCTTGAGCGGGTCTTTGTTTTCGGTGAGACTGAGCTCCATATCTATATTGCCCTTGAAGCCGTTACCGAACTCAGGGTCTTTGTCGAAGACGTTGATAACGCCTTTGAGCTTAAACTTGGTGACGGTAACGTTGACCTTGAAGGCATCGAGACTGGTTCGGTCAAACTCATACTTCACCTTTCCCTCTTGCTCTGTGATTTTCCCATGGAGGACGATACCACCGCCTGCACCAAACTTTGCGTTGAGGTTGAGCATGAGCTCTATACCGAGCTGTAGAGTCTTGCCCTCGGAACTCAGCCTGATCTTGGAGATATTGAGCGGAAACTTGCTGAGCTGTGGGGATTTCTTGGGGTCTGCACTGCTGTATTGGATGGCCTTGATGGCGAGTTCAGGGCTGTAATTGGCGATCTCTAGGCCTTCAAAGCCTAAATTACCGACCTGAAAGCGGTTGCTGTCTCCATCGTCACCGATGGGTGCGGAGATGTTCATGCTGCCGCTCAGGTTGGCCCTGATCTTGACGGTGTCGTTTTTGACGGTGATCGTGAGTGCCGAATTGGGCAGGAGCTTTACCGTATCGGCCTTGAGGATTGGAAAGCTCATGGTGGTCAAAGTGTTGACCTTAAAGCCATAGGTGCCGTCTGTGCCTATGCTGCATTTGTAGCCCAAAGTATCCTTGTCCTTGCCGATGGGTACTTTGATCTTGCCCTTGAAATAGCCCTGTTGCATCTCACTCTTTTGGAGCACGACACCGAGCTGGTCGAGGGAGAAGGCCCATTTGCCAAGATTACCGTTGTTTAAGCCTACCAGACCGCCGGCAAACACAGAACCTGTAAAGCCCTGCTCGTCTATCACCATGCTGCTGGCACCGATTTCTATCCTGTCCCCTGATTTATCTTTCTTGAGAAAACGGGGCAACTTGATCGAGACTTGGCCAAGATACACGCCCTGCCATAGCTTGGCGGTAGAGTCTACGCGGAAAATACTGTCGTACTTGATGTCTAGCGGCAAGTTGGGGGGATTGGCGTAGTCGGAAAAGTCGAGATAGACTTGTGAAGCCGTAAAGCTCAAGTCCTTGATGCCCCTAACCTGAAAGGTAGGCAGGGTAATATTGGTGAGGAAGTCCGAAAAGTCCTTCATCTGCAGCGTAAGGGAGGTCTTGACCCTATCACTGGAAATGCTGCCGTCTGGGTTTTCCTTCAGGATATGGTCTTTGGAGAACTCAAGGTCTAGGCCAATGGTCATTTTGTCGAAGCCCTTGCAGTCGATCTCTGCATAGGTGTCTTTGGCCCTGAAGGTAAGGTTCAGTACTTGACCTTTCATCACACTCACATCTTGTACAAGTTTGAGCTTGACCTTGCCTTTGATACCTGCTTTGTTGGAAAAGCCGATTTGTTCCCCATAAAAGAGCAGCTTCTGGTTGTCGCCAGGAATACTGACCGAGAGCAGGGCGTTGAAAGTGGCTTTGTCTTTGAGGGTCTTGGTATCCCAGATCACGATGGCGTACTTGGTGCCGTTGGTAAGTTTGACGATGGAGTCTGAAGGGGGCAATTCCTCAAGGTTGGAAACCGTACTGGCTTGTTCTTTGAGCTCCTGATAAAGTTCTTGCAGGTCTTGGGTAGCATGTGTATGTAGACCCCTTGCCTGTAGACAGCCTCCCCACAACATCGTTAAGGTAAGTAACAGGCAAGCCCTGTAATTCAATAAAATAGTCATCAATCTAGTATCTGTTATTGTTAAAATATAGTTTCACGTATCAAGTTTAGTCTTTTACTTATATTATCATCTAGATAAGCATACCAAACAAGCCAATACAAAAGTATAATATTTATTTTAAGCTCACAAGACCCAGTTAGGGGGATTCTACGATTTTTTTTACCAAAAGAAGAAGTAAATACTACACCAAAAAGCATTATACTATAGAATCTATTTAGGTGTGGGTGCTCATATAAGTTTAAATCAATACGTAATACGTCCAGAGAGCTACACTCGTAATACTCATGCTATCGCATTCCATTGCCCTTCAGAAGATCTGGAACAGCAGAGGTCAATCAACATCCCACTACCCGTTCAAAGGGCAATGTTGTTATTTAAGGAATTAAGGAGAAAATAACCCTTCAAATTAAACTGTTGGTCTGCCATGCCCACTGCACTTTCTTTTTTTTATGTCAAAAAAAGAAACAAAAAAAGGACACCACACGGGCCAACCTCAAAATCGGTTCTCACACAATCCCTCCGCTGCCGAAGCCACCGATTTCGAGGTTCGCACCCCGCGTGGACAGCCGCGCACGCTAGAGCATTGGCTAAAACTGAACACTATAAAGTGTTAACTGTGCACAGAAAAGGGACTGGCCTTCAAGAAAATGGCGAGGGGACTGTGCTGGGGAGGCTAGGGAATCCTCGCTGTTTGAGCCCAAACGCGTAGCGTTGGGCGAGTTTCGAGGATTCACAGCCATGTGCGTGGCAGAGTCCGCCGCCAATTTTCTTGACAGCCTTGATTTTTTGGTTCTTTTGTATCAAGACAAAAGAACACAGAAGATCGCATACTCATATAGAAACCTTATTGAAATCCTTATCTTAAAGACATTCGGCCTATCCCGCATGGCGGGAGGCCGAACTATACGTAATGTGAGTAATTACTGTTGTAAATGAAACGCTACTGCTAGAGAAATTCATAAGAAAAAGCCCTGATAAGGTGACATGATTATAGTAAAAGGCTAAAACTGCCACACAAAGGGATGACATACCACCCCCTCCCTCCCTGTAAAGTCTTTTAGCCACTCTCTTTTTTATTTTCTTCAAATTCACCTATCTTTAAACCAAAATCCTCATCATATTTAACTTGAGACTCTCTTTACAAAATCTATTGAGATTTTCGGGTTTAAATTTGTGCTGAACTATTCTCAAATATGCCTTTAAATTATCTACGCAAATTTATTAAACCGTGGCTCATCCCTGCGTTTTGTATTTCGATCTTTACCATAAGTACTTGGGTACTCATTTCACCCGACCGCTTGCAGGCAACAAGCTTTGTGTCCGAAGCGTCTGAATCTTCCTATCGCAACGTTTCCGACGAAATACACCTCGTAGATTTTGGTCACTTTACGGTACAAGCTCCTCGAAGTTTTTCTATACTCAAACCTACAAGGCCTTATGCCAATTGGGTGCGAGCGCTGAGCGACGGAAAGGACACCTTGCTGATGCACTATGGTGCCGATGTCCCCGATGTACGCAAGGATACTAAAAGGCTGAGTCGCGATACCATATTTGGGCAGCTGGTCTATTATAAGCAGCCCTTGGGCGATGAAAAAGGTTCCTATGAGTTAGGTTTTTATGACTTTGATGACAAAGAGCAACTGTGGTGTTTCTACAGGAATCCTCAAGATACAGCACTGATGAAGCAACTCTTGAGGTCTATCGTCATCAAAGGCAAGGAGCATGACCTGCATTCCAAGAACTTTGGGCGCAATATAGCACAAACTTGGGTTTTGAAATCGGGAGCGCAGCTGTACGAAGAAAACTGCTTGGTCTGTCATGACCTGCATGAGTCGGCCGCAGGGCCAGCGCTGGGAGGCATCCTACAACGTAGAGACCAGGCATGGCTGTTGCGTTGGTTACGCAATCCTCAAAAGTTGCTTCAAGAAAAAGACACCATCGCCTTACAACTCCAACAGAGGTACAAAGGTGGTGTGGCCATGCCGGCGTTTTCTTGCATGCCTAAAAGTGAGCTGGAAGCCATCTTGCAATACGTGGACACGGCACGTTGAACTGATGGCCATTTGCCTAGAAAACGCAGTTGGGATTTAAAATACTATTGATTATTTTTAACAAAATAACGCTACTAAACGATCTGTAATGATACACTTTTTTAGATCTGAATATCCATCACCTGCAATTCTATTAACTTGTTTATATTTTAATTTTTAAAAACCCTTAAAATGAAAAAATCCATTCTATCGGCATTGGTAGGTGCAAGTCTGCTGTTTACAGCATGTGGCACCAAGGAAGAAAAAACCACTGAAACCAAAGACAGTACAAGCACAGAGACCTTGTACATCCGTAAAAACGCCCATAGCCCTGAAGCCAAGGCAGACTTGGAGGCCTACGAAAAAGCCTTTGCCAAAATGCGTACCCTAGGCTGCAAAGATCCTTTGAGCTGGTATTACCAAGGGGCCATTCATAATATTCCCGATTATGAACAGTTTTTGAAAGCAAAAGGCGATTCACTCTGTCCTGAATTCAAGGGAGAAAACTGGCCAGGCTGGGCTACTTGTCCACACATGAAGCCTGGGCTAGAGCAGTACCATTTCCTTACCTGGCACCGCTTGTACTTGTATTATTTGGAGAAGATCGTAAGAAAACACTCTGGAAAGGCCGATTTTGCACTGCCTTACTGGAACTATAACAACAGCGCGCAGCGCACACTGCCTGAGGCATTTAGAACAGGAAATGCCTCAACCAATGGTCTTTATGAGGATGAGCGCTCACCGTCTTTGATGGCTGGTGATACGATAGATGCCACCGGTACCGACGCCATTGTCATGAATGTACAAATCTTGGGCAAAGATACCATAGTAGTGGTAGAGCCTACGGTGGCTATGGGCGCTATTTTGGACACAGGCTATCTATGGACGTCTTCTGACATCCACCATTTCAGTTATGAACTGGAAGATGTGGTGCACAACTGTATGCACGACTATGTGGGGGCCGATGTGAAGAAAAGCGATATTGCCCAATTGGGTAAGATTTATAATAGAATCTACCAGAGGATGTCTAATGACCCAGAGGTAGGTGAAGCCATGATGGGTATGGTGCCTAGCTCGGCCTTTGACCCTATCTTCTTCTTGCACCATGGCAATCTTGACCGCCTATGGATGGCTTGGGAGCTAGACCACCCAAATCTCGCGCTTACCTTTGAGGAGTTTGAGAAAGCAGGCTTTAAGGTAGAGTATACCTTCTTCAACGAAGACGGCAAAGAGGTTCATTATACTTCACTGCAACAGGTCTATGATACGATCCGAAACATCGACTATACCTATGACTATCTGCATAAGAGCAAGAAGACCACTGCATTGTTGAAAAAAGGAAAACCGGTTAAAGTGAATGCCAAAGCATCGCTCGCGACCTTGGCCCCTAAGACTAAACTGGGCAAAACGGCGAGTGTGTTCACACTCACCTTACCCGAAGCGCTTACTACACATAACGATGAGAATACTTTTTATGAATTGGAGCTTGAGGTATTGTATGCTAAGCACCCTAAATCGCGTATGGCTGTGATGATCCAAGGTAAAACACCACAAAAAGGAGAACCTTTGAAGAATTACCTGGTCGGTTGGTTGGGATTCTTTGGGGCAAGCCATGCTGACGGTGCCCACAAAGGCGATGAACATGCCCATAAAGGGACCACAGGCGATAAAATCTATAAGCTGGATGTGACCGAAGAGCTCAAGCAACAAAATGCCCTTGGTCAAAAACAATTTAAGGTGGTGTTACAAATGGATAACCCCGATCCGAAGAATCCTGTGACGGTGAAAAGCCTTGCGCTGAAGAGTTATCAGAAGCAATAGCTTTAAGCCCAAATACGCATGAGTCAAGCCCGAATTCTTGCCATTCGGTCTATTGAAGCAAAAATTTAAATCTTTCAGTTAGAGTGCTGTTATCGTCACTCGGCCAAAGGCCTCTGAATAAATTCAGAGGCCTTTTTGTTTTAAGGCAGATGATAAGCTGAAAGTAGGAGTCCGAGACGAAGTTTCTCATTTCATTAATTAGCCGCAGAAAAAGAACATGGCATGAGATTCATTTACCATTAACAAATATTCCAGTTTACAATTGTTCTGCCACTGCCGTGGTGGCCTACTTTTGTCTGATACAAAAGTAGCAAAAAATCAAGGCTGCCAATCAAACCTGTCGGTGGACTCTGCCCCACACTGGCCGTGAATCCTCCGATGACTCGGGCTTCATGCCTCGCCCTCAGACAGGAGGATTCTCTGGCCTCCATACACAGTCCCCACGACGTTTGATTGAATGCCTGTCCTGTTTCCTAATTTAAACCAAATGCTGACAGGGGCTTAAACCTCATTGTATACATCACTGTAAAACTACTTGCTTCTCTTAAAATGGCGGACGTATAAAAAGTAACGTCCAAGCGCTTGAACCAGTGAGAGTTTATTTACATGCGTATGAAGGGGCTGGCTCCGAAGGGCATTCAAGTTGTAAATCCAGCTTTAGTGGGAAAAATGCGAGGGCTTCGTGTGTGGGCTGCCAACAAATCCTTGTGTTTGAGGGCGAGGTACGAGACCGAGTTTCAAGGATTTGGGCAGGTGGGCGGCAAGGAAGCCCCGCTGATTTTCTTGTGGCCTTGACTTTTTTGCTACTTTTTGTGTCAGAGACAAAAAGTAGGCCCCCGCGGCAGCGGCTAGGTATGACATGAACTAAAACAAAACAATATTTGTGTCCACACGGTAGGAGAAATTGGGACGACTTGTTCCGACGTGTCGGAAGGCCCCACTGACTCAAGTATCTAAAATTAAGCTCTAGAAACAATACTCCAAAACATTTTTTACGTACACCGCAGGAGATGATTTTTTATAGACACTTGATATGACCAAAACGAACGCATTACCCAAATCATGGGCTTTCGCCATTTATTTGATAGTTTTCATCATATTGCTGTATGGACTGCAATGGCTCTTACAATTTTGCTTTTATGGATTACACCCAGGCCCTACCGAGCTGGCCTTAAGACCTTTCCAAAATCATTATCTTTCATTTTCCAAGTATTATTTGACTACCGAAGGTTCGATCAGCGAATTCACCCATGACTTGACGGCTGTCGGAAGGTTTCTAACGCATCTCCTATTGGATATTTTCATTTGGCTCTTGATCATCGTACCTCTATATTTCATAAAACCCCTCAGAAAGTACTACGGCAACACGGCCTGGATGCTCATGCTCTTTTTATTAATGC